>NZ_JBYOJR010000006.1:0-253808 GCF_057798915.1 Cupriavidus sp. 22TCCZM01-5 | reverse complement strand
CCTAGTCTGAGCACCCAGGCCGCAGGCAAACCGCGCCGCAGCGAAGCAGAGAAACCGAACCGTCGGCACTGGCGACGATGATGCCCGTCGCAGACCGACTAGGACATGCGCGCAACGCAGCCGAAGGCTGCCCTACCACTGACGCTCTTGGAACGCTGTACCCGAGTCCTACATGGGGATCGTACAAGGGCAGGTTATCGCAGGCACTGGTTCTGAATCACTATGCGTAGCAGGGTCGAACGGGCAACCAGGCGCGAGACCAAAGCCCCTTGAACACAAGGAGCGCCTCGTTGATGGCCAGCCGCCAGGCGACGCGCTTTTTGGTTACTTTTTGTCGCTCGGACAAAAAGTGACTCGCCGGCTACGCCGGCGAAACAGCAGCGCCCGCCAAGCACAACACCCCCATCAAACCAAAAACCAAACCCCAAATTATACCGACCCCCCAACCCGCGAAGCGAACGATTTCCTCCCCGCCCCCCGACGTTCCGTATAATTTGACGTTTTACTGGTGCAATGCACCCAAGGCCGCGCCAGGCGCAGGCCAAAGCACCCGCCTGCAACAAGCCCCGACGCAAACATCGACATCCCAGCATGACCGCCCAAGACCAATCCCTTGCCAAGAGCTTCGAACCCGCCGCCATCGAGGCGAAATGGGGCCCCGAGTGGGAGAAGCGCGGCATTGCCCAGCCGACGTTCGACCCGGCCAGGCCTGATTTCGCCATCCAGCTGCCCCCGCCCAATGTGACCGGCACGCTGCATATGGGCCATGCCTTCAACCAGACCATCATGGACGGCCTGACCCGCCATGCGCGCATGCTGGGCGCGAACACGCTGTGGGTGCCGGGCACGGACCACGCGGGCATTGCCACGCAGATCGTGGTGGAGCGCCAGCTCGAAGCGCAAGGCGTGTCGCGCCACGACCTGGGCCGCGAGAAGTTCACCGAGAAAGTCTGGGCCTGGAAGGAAGAGTCGGGTTCGACCATCACCCGCCAGGTGCGCCGCATGGGCGCGTCGATCGACTGGACCCGCGAGTACTTCACGATGTCGCCGGACATGTCGAAGGCGGTCACCGAGGTGTTCGTGCGCCTGCATGAGCAGGGCCTGATCTACCGCGGCAAGCGCCTGGTCAACTGGGACCCGGTGCTGGGCACCGCCGTGTCGGACCTGGAGGTCGAGAACGTCGAGGAAGAAGGCTCGCTGTGGCACATCCGCTACCCGCTGGTGGAAGCCGATACCAAGACCGGCCTCACGCACCTGACCGTGGCCACCACGCGTCCGGAAACCATGCTCGGCGACGTGGCCGTGATGGTCCACCCGGAAGACGAGCGCTATGCGCACCTGATCGGCAAGTCGGTGCACCTGCCGCTGACCGGCCGCCAGATCCCCGTGATCGCCGACGAATACGTCGACCGCGAGTTCGGCACGGGCGTGGTCAAGGTGACGCCGGGCCATGACTTCAATGACTACGCCGTCGGCCAGCGCCACAACCTGCCGCAGCTGTCGATCCTCACGCTCGACGCGAAGATCGTCGCCGACGCCCCGGCCGCCTATGCCGGCCTGGACCGTTTCGAGGCCCGCAAGCAGATCGTGATGGACCTGGATGCCCAGGGCCTGCTGGCCGAGGTCAAGAAGCACAAGCTGATGACGCCGCGCAGCGAGCGCACCGGCAGCGCGATCGAGCCGATGCTGACCGACCAGTGGTTCGTCGCCATGAGCAAGCCGGCACCGGAAGGCACGTTCTACCCGGGCCGCTCGATCGCCGAGGTCGCGCTCGACGCCGTGCAGAGCGGCGAGATCAAGCTGGTGCCGGAAAACTGGAACAGCACCTACAACCAGTGGCTGGCCAATATCCAGGACTGGTGCATCTCGCGCCAGCTCTGGTGGGGCCACCAGATCCCGGCCTGGTACGACGACGCCGGCAACTGCTTCGTCGCCCGCACCGAAGAGGAAGCGCTGGCCAAGGCCAAGGCCGCCGGCAGCACCGGCGCGCTGCGTCGCGAGGAAGACGTGCTCGACACGTGGTTCTCGTCGGCACTGGTACCGTTCTCCTCGCTGGGCTGGCCCGCGGAGACGCCTGAGCTCAAGCACTTCCTGCCGTCGTCGGTGCTGGTGACCGGCTACGACATCATCTTCTTCTGGGTGGCGCGCATGGTCATGATGACCAAGCACTTCACCGGCCAGGTGCCCTTCCATACCGTGTACGTGCACGGCCTGGTGCGCGACTCGGAAGGCAAGAAGATGAGCAAGTCCGAGGGCAACACGCTGGACCCGGTGGACCTGATCGACGGCATCGACCTCGACACGCTGCTGCAGAAGCGCACCACCGGCCTGCGCCGTCCGAAGGATGCGCCCAAGATCGAGAAGAAGACGAAGAAGGAATTCCCCGAGGGCATTCCCGCTTTCGGCGCCGATGCGCTGCGCTTCACGTTCGCTTCGCTGGCGACGCTGGGCCGCAACGTCAACTTCGACACCGGCCGCTGCGAGGGCTACCGCAACTTCTGCAACAAGCTGTGGAACGCCACGCGCTTCGTGCTGATGAACACCGAGGGCCATGACTGCGGCATGGGCCCGTGCAACAACGACTGCGGCCCGGACGGCTACCTGCACTTCTCGCAGGCCGACCGCTGGATCGTGTCGCTGCTGCAGCGCGTGGAAGCCGATGTCGAGAAGGGCTTTGCCGAGTACCGCTTCGACAATATCGCCAGCGCGATCTACAAGTTCGTCTGGGACGAGTACTGCGACTGGTACCTGGAACTGGCCAAGGTGCAGATCCAGACCGGCACCGAAGCCCAGCAGCGCGCCACGCGCCGCACGCTGCTGCGCGTGCTGGAAACGGTGCTGCGCCTGGCGCACCCGATCATCCCGTTCATCACGGAAGAACTGTGGCAGAAGGTTGCGCCGCTGGCCGGCCGCGCCAAGGGCGATGGCAGCGAAAGCATCGCGCAGCAGGCCTACCCGCTGCCGGCCATGGCCAAGATCGACGAGGCCGCCGAGCAATGGGTGGCGCAACTCAAGGCCATGGTGGACGCGTGCCGCAACCTGCGCGGCGAAATGAATATTTCGCCGGCCCAGCGCATTCCGCTCTATGCGCATGGCGACAACGCCTTCCTGCGCGAGGCCAGCGCGCATATCCAGGCGCTGGCGAAACTGTCCGAGGTGCGCGTCTTCGAAGACGATGCGACCTTGCAGACCGAGGGCGCCGGGGCACCGGTGGCCATCGTCGGCGGCAACCACCTGCTGCTGAAGATCGAGATCGACGTGGCGGCCGAGCGCGTGCGCCTGTCGAAGGAAATCGAGCGCATCGGCGGCGAGATCGGCAAGTGCCGTGGCAAGCTGTCGAACGAGAGCTTTGTCGCCAAGGCGCCGCCCGCCGTGGTGGCGCAGGAAACCCAGCGCCTGTCCGATTTCGAGCAGACGCTGGCCAAGCTGCAGGACCAGCTGCAGCGCCTGCCGGCCTAAGTATCGCGGGTACGTCGGGTTCCGTCCGCCTCGCGTCGGACAGAACCCGACAGACGGCCCCCGGAGTATCCGGCACGGTTATGAGTCAAATTCGAAGGAATAGCTGACATGGAAAATCGCGTTACCAAGGCCGTCTTCCCGGTCGCGGGCCTGGGCACCCGCTTTCTGCCGGCCACCAAGGCTAGCCCCAAGGAAATGCTGCCTGTAGTCGACAAACCGCTGATCCAGTACGCGGTGGAAGAAGCCATGGCCGCCGGCATCACGGAGATGATCTTCGTCACCGGCCGTTCCAAGCGCGCCATCGAGGATCATTTCGACAAGGCCTTCGAACTCGAAGTCGAGCTGGAGGCCAAGAACAAGCAGGCCCTGCTCGACGTGGTGCGTTCGATCAAGCCGGCCAATGTCGAGTGCTACTACGTGCGGCAGCCCGAAGCGCTGGGCCTCGGCCACGCCGTGCTGTGCGCCGCCAAGCTGGTAGGTGAAAGCCCGTTCGCGGTGATGCTGGCCGACGACCTGATCGACGGCACCCCGCCGGTGATGAAGCAGATGGTGGATCTCTACAACCACTACAACTGCTCGGTGCTGGGCGTCGAAGAGATCGCGCCGGAACAGAGCCGCTCCTATGGCGTGGTCGATGGCCGCGAATGGGACGAAGGCGTCATCAAGATGTCCGGCATCGTGGAGAAGCCGGCACCGGAAGACGCGCCGTCCAACCTGGGCGTGGTCGGCCGCTACATCCTGACCCCGCGCATCTTCGACCACCTGCGCGAGCTGAAGCCGGGCGCCGGCGGCGAGTTCCAGCTCACCGACGCGATCCAGTCGCTGCTGGGGCAGGAACAGGTGCTGGCCTACCGCTACCAGGGCACGCGTTACGACTGCGGCAGCAAGCTCGGCTACCTGAAGGCGACGGTCGAGTACGCGCTGAAGCACCCCGAAGTCAGCGCAGGCTTCCGCGACTACCTGGAACACCGCGGCACCTACCTGGCCGACGGCACGGCAGCCTGACCTGCAACTCGACCCGTACCAATAAGAAGAGCCGCCCGAGGGCGGCTCTTCTGCTGTCTGGACGCCTGACCGCGGCGTTCAGCGGCGGCGCATGTAGAACACGAACACCTTGTCGACTTCCTGGTGCGACAGCAGCTCGTTGCCAGTCTGCTTGGCAAAGGCCTGGAAATCGCGCGTGGCGCCCGGGTCGGTGGCCAGCACCTTGAGCACTTCGCCGCTGGCCATGTCGGCCAGAGCCTTCTTGGTACGCAGGATCGGCAGCGGGCAGTTCAGGCCGCGCGCATCGACTTCTTTCTGGAACTCCATTCCTCTCTTCCTTGCTCTTATCAGTCTTCAGACCCGGTATTGTAGCGAAGCGCTCAGGACGCTGAAGTCACTCGGCCGACGCGGGTCGGGGATGTCCTCGCCGGTCTGGCGGTCGAAGAAGCGCACCGGGTAGCCGCGTGACTGCAGCCAGTCGGCCACCGCGAAGCCGGTGCCGGCGGACCAGATGCGCATGTCCTCGGGCGCCACCAGCTTGTATTCGGCCAGCTCCTCGGACAGCGCGATGTCGCCGTATGCCTTCACATGGTAGGCAATGATGAGCTCGTTCTTGCGCATGAACTCGTAGACGCCGATCAGCGACACGGCCTCGGTATCGAGGTTGGTTTCTTCCTTCAGCTCGCGCGCCACCCCGAGTTCCGGTGTCTCGTCACGCTCGAGGAAACCGGTGACCAGCGCGAACATCTTCTGCGGCCAGGCTGCATTGCGCGCCAGCAGCAGCTTGCCTTCGTACTCGACCACTGCGGCCAGTACCGGCAGCGGGTTGTTCCAGTGCACGAAGCCGCATTCGGGCTGGACGCAGGCGTGGCGTTCGCGCCCCGACAGCGGCAGCACCTCGAGCGGCGCGCCGCATTGCGGGCAGAATCGGTATTGCATCAGGGGCTCCTCGGTGTCTCGTTATGTTCTGCTACCGGCCGGTATCTTACGCCTGCCCGCGCATTTCAGCAGGCGCCGCAGGCCGCGCGCATATCGGCCGCGAGGGCCTCAACGGTCTCCGGCTGCAGGTCCCACGCGCACATGAAGCGGCAGCCGCCGGCACCGATAAACGTGTAGAAGCGCCAGCCCTTTGCGCGCAGCGCCTCGATCGCCGGCAACGGCAGTTCGGCGAACACGGCGTTGGACTCGGTCGGGAACATGATGCGCACACCGGGAATGCCGGCGATACGCGACTGCAGCAGTTGCGCCATGGCATTGGCGTGACGCGCATTGGACAACCAGACATCGTTCTCCAGCAGCCCCAGCCACGGCGCCGAGATGAAACGCATCTTCGATGCGAGCTGGCCGGCCTGCTTGACGCGGTAGGCAAAGTCCTCGGCCAGGCGGCGGTCGAAGAAGACCACCGCCTCGCCCACCGGCAAGCCGTTCTTGGTGCCGCCGAAGCACAGTACATCCACGCCGGCACGCCATGTGATCTCGGACGGATGCACGCCGAGCGAGGCCACCGCGTTGGCAAAACGCGCGCCGTCCATATGCACGCGAAGCTGGCGGCGCTTGGCGATCGCGGCAATCGCGCGCACCTCTTCCACCGTGTAGACCGTGCCGACCTCGGTGGACTGCGTCAGCGAGACCACCTTGGGCTTCGGGTAGTGGATGTCCGAGCGCCGCGTCACCAGCGCCTCGACCGCAGCGGGCGTAACCTTGCCGTTCTCGCCCGGCGCGGTCAGCAGCTTCGAGCCGTTGGAGAAAAACTCCGGCCCGCCGCACTCGTCGGTCTCGATATGCGCCAGCTCGTGGCAGATGACCGAGTGGTACGACTGGCACAGCGCCGACAGCGCCAGGGAGTTGGCGGCCGTGCCGTTGAAGACGAAGAACACTTCGCAATCGGTCTGGAACAGGTCGCGGATCCGGTCGCAGACCTTCTGCGTCCAGGAGTCGTCGCCATAGGCCTGCTCATGCCCGGTGCCGTTGGCCTCCAGGAAGTACTTCAGGGATTCCGGGCAAAAGCCGGCGTAGTTGTCCGAGGCGAAATGCTGCATGGTCATCTGCGGGTCTGGCGGTGTGAGTCTGGCGCGATTACGTCTTGTCAGCCCACAGCTCGCCGCCGGTGGCCCAGTTCTCGCGCTTGACGTCGGTGATGATGATGTCGACGGCCGAAGCGGTGCAGCCCAGCGTCTCGCAGGTCACGCGCGTCACTTCCTCGACGAACTTGCGCTTCTGCTCGACGGTGCGGCCTTCAAACATCTCTACGTGGAAAGTCGGCATCTATGACTCCTTGTGTTGGCTTTGCCTGTATCTGCGTATCGGGGGAAACCGGGGGCGTTCAGTCCCGGTACGAGGGATCGATTCTATCGAGTTTGCGCAGCAGCGCCGGCCACTCCAGGGTGCCTTCGACGGCGCCGTTGTCATAGAGCTGCCCGGATGCCTTGTCGGCGACGCCCGGCGCGGGCCGCACCAGCCGGCCGCCGGCCTGCGCACCGATCTGGATTTCGCAGGCCTTGATCAGCGTCGCCATCAGCACATAGGCTTCGGCGACCGTGCGGCCTACGGTCAGCGTGCCGTGGTTGCGCAGCAGCATGGCCTGCTGCTGGCCCAGTGAAGCTGTCAGCCGCGCGCCCTCGGCGGGCGTGAACGCCAGGCCCTCATAGTCGTGGTATGCCATGCGGCCGTGGAAGCGCATGGCATGCTGGGACAGCGGCAGCAGCCCTTCGGCCTGCGCGGATACGGCAATGCCGGCGGTGTTGTGCAGGTGCATGACGCACATGGCGTCCGCACGTGCCGCATGCACCGCGGCGTGCAGCGCGAAGCCGGTGACATTGACTGGATGGACGGTCTCGCCAACCACCTCGCCGCGGCCATTGATCTTGACCAGATCCGATGCGCGGATTTCCTCGAAGGCGAAGCCGAACGGATTGATCAGGAAATGATCGGGCTCGCCGGGCACCGTGGCCGAGATGTGGGTATAGATCAGGTCATCCCAGCCCTGCAGGGCGGACAAGCGGTAAGCGGCGGCCAGGTCCACGCGGACGCGCTGCTCTTCCGGCGTGACTGGGCTGGGTGCGCCGGCGGCACGCGCCGGCTGCAATGAGAAAGACATGGGGGTCGCTCCAGCGCCGCCCGGTGTTCGTGGTGCCGGTGTGGGTCCCGGCTTGGTGAATCTGGGGTCCGCAAAAGGGCGGCGAAGGCGTTACTGTAGCGCAGTCTGCCGCGTTACCTGCATGGGCCATGCGTGGCGCATCCAGACGAACATCACGGCACCGGCGAGCAGCGCGGTCGCGGCGCACGCCAGCGAACTGGCAAAGCCACCCGAACGCGCGACGAGTGCCGTGGCCAGCGGCGGGCCGGCAATCTGGCCCAGGCCATAGGACGCCGTCATCAGGCCCATCAGGCGCGGCGCCTGCGGGCCCCACAGCCGGCGCGCCTCGCGCATCGCGAACGACACCAGCGCGGTGAACGGCAGGCCCGCCAGCAGGCTGCTGACGGCAAACCCGGCGACGGTCGGGAAGACCACGGCGATCGCGACACCCAGCGCCTGCATGGCGTAGGACCACGCGAGCAAGCGGCGGTTGTCGTGCGCCATGCCGACGCGCGTCGCCGCAAAGGCGCCGATCGACACACCGACACCGAAGACCGGCCAGAACAGGTCGGCCCAGACGGAACCTGGCATCGCCTGCCGGGCAATCACAGGCAGGAACGTCGCCGTGATGATGTAGCCGAATCCCGCCAGGCCGTAGGCCAGCGTCAGGGCCCAGGCCTCGCCGTCCAACCGGGCGCCATGGGCAGGCTCGCTTTCAGGCCGCGTTGCGGCCGCTCGCACCGTACCTCCGTCAGTGGCGAACACGCGCCAGACCGCCAGCACCAGCACGGCGCCCATGACCGTGAAGGCGACCCACCCTGCTACCGCATGCCAGCCCGCACCGACCATGGCAAAGGCGGAAACGCCCGTGACCACGATGCCGATGCCCGGCCCGCAGAAGATCAGCCCGCCCAGTGCCGGCTGTCCCAGGTCGGCGAGCCGCTGCATGCACCAGCCCGAGGTATAGACCAGCACCAGCCCGCTCGCCACGCCCGCGGCGGTGCGCCACAGCGACCAGGCCAGCATGCCGCCTGGCAGTGCCATGCCCAGCGTCAGCAAGACCGTGGCCACCAGCCCGAGCCGGATCATGCGCGCCGGATCCGGGCGGATGAACAGGCAGACGGCGGCGCCGACGAAATAACCGATGTAGTTCAGCGTGGCCAACCAGCCGCCTTCGTGCAGGCTGACCAGGCCATCGTGAAGCATCATTGGCATCAGCGGCGTGAAGGCGAAGCGGCCGACTCCCATGACCACGGCCAGCGAAGCCAGCCCTGCGAGCGCAATCGCCCACGCACCCGGTTCGCGCCGCGCCATGTCGGTCGCCGCCGTGCCAGTTGTTGAAGCAGACATCACCTGACCGCCTTGCGGCGCTCCATGGTGGTTTCGCCGCCGAAGCAGCGGATCTTGAAGTTCACGTACGGCATGTCGTCGTTCCTCCGTGTCGCAGCGGTGGCAAACCTGCCTGGATTCACCTATCCTACGCCGTGACGACCATCTTCAAAAATGAATTATCAAGATGCTTTTAATCTTTTCATGAGATGAAAAGCGCAACCTCCCGCCTGGAGCCACCATGGACTTAGCCGCACTCGAGATCTTCCGCACGGTGGTGGAGGCAGGTGGCGTCACACGCGCCGCCGAACGCCTGCACCGTGTGCAATCCAACGTGACCACGCGCATCCGCCAGTTGGAGGAATCGCTCGGGGTCGAGCTGTTCCTGCGCGACGGCAAGCGCATGGTGCTGACGCCGGCCGGACAGACGCTGTTCGACTACGCATGTCGCATGCTGCGCCTGGCCGAAGAGGCACGCCATGCGGTGCTGCCGTCACGTCCGCACGGGCGCCTGCGCATTGCGTCGATGGAAAGCACTGCCGCCAGCCGGTTGCCTGCCATGCTGGCCGCTTACCACCAGGCGTGGCCTGACGTGCAGCTTGAACTGGTCACGCTGGCGACGCGCCAGGCGCTGGAGGCACTGGAGCGCTTCGAGGCCGACTGCGCCTTCGTGGCCGAGCCGCTTGGCAACCCGGCGCTGGCATCCCGGCCTGCATTCGAGGAAGAACTGGTCGTGATTGCGCGCGCCGGCCACCGCCCGATCCGCAGCGCCGCGGACCTGGAAACGTCCACGCTGCTGGGTTTCGAGCCGGGCTGCAATTACCGCGCGCGGCTCGAGGCCTGGCACGCGGCGGGCGGCGCTGCGCCGCCGCGCGTGCTGGAGCTGAACTCCTACCACACCATCGTCGCATGCGCGGCGGCCGGCATCGGCGCCGCCATCGTGCCGCGCTCGGTGCTTGGCCTGTACCGCGACCTGCCCGCCATCAGCGTGCATGGCCTGGGCGAGGCCGGCCGCGTGCGCACGTTGCTGGCCTGGCATCCGGCCATGGCCAGCGCCGCGCTGGACGCGCTTGTCCAGGCCCTGCCGGCGCCCGGCGCTCCGGCCAGCAACCCGCCCCTGCCCGCCGCAGCCTGAGCCTCGCAGGCCGACCGGGACGTGCAGGATGTGCCCGGTCGCCTACACTGAAAGTGGCGCCACCACGGCACTCCCTGTGCCACGCCCTTTGCGATGAGATTCGCCATTGCGCGCCTAGCGCACCCCTGGCTCTATATCGGATTGCTGCTGGCCGGCTTCGCGCTCGCGGTGCTGGCAGCCGCCCCCGCCACGTCTGCGCCGGCTGCCGCAGGGGCAGGCGTCGGCTCCGTGTACGTGATCCCGCTCAACGGCGCCATCGGCCCGGCCAGCGCTGGCTTCGTGATGCGCGGCATGACGCGCGCGCGCGAAGGCGGTGCCCAGCTCGTGGTGCTGGAAATGGACACGCCCGGCGGGCTCGACCTGTCGATGCGCGAGATCATCCAGGCCATCCTGGCCTCGCCCGTGCCGGTGGCCAGCTATGTCTTCCCGGGTGGCGCGCGCGCCGCCAGCGCCGGTACCTACATCCTCTACGCCAGCCATATCGCCGCCATGGCGCCCGGCACCAACCTGGGCGCTGCCAGTCCCGTGCAGATCGGCATCGGCGGGCCACAGAAGCCCGAGGCCATTCCGGCCTCTGCGCCCGCGAGCGAGCCGGCCGCGCAGGACACCATGACACGCAAGCAGATGCACGATGCCTCGGCCTACATCCGCGGCCTGGCGCAGTTGCGCGGCCGCAATGCCGAATGGGCCGAGCGCGCGGTGCGCGAAGCCGTCAGCCTGTCCGCAAGCGAAGCCGCAGAGCAGCGGGTGGTCGACATTGTCGCCACCGACCTGGCGGACCTGCTGCGCAAGCTCGACGGCAAGCACGTGACGGCCGCCGGCGCCGAGCGCGTGCTGCAGACCGGTCACGCCACGGTCGTGACGCTGGAACCCGACTGGCGCAGCCGCTTCCTGGCCGTCATCACCGAGCCGAGCGTCGCGCTGATGCTGATGATGATCGGCATCTACGGGCTGATCTTCGAGTTTTCTACGCCGGGCATGGTGGTGCCCGGCATCGCCGGCGCGATCTGCCTGCTGGTTGCGGCGTTCGCGCTGCACATGCTGCCCGTCAACTACGCCGGGCTGGCGCTGGTGGCGCTGGGCATCGGCTGCATGGTGGCGGAGCTGTTCCTGCCCACCTTCGGCGCGCTGGGCGTAGGCGGCATCGTCGCCTTTGCCTTCGGCGCGGTAATGCTGATCGACACCGACGTGCCGGGTTTCGGCGTGCCGCTGCCGATGGTCGCGGCGCTTTCCGCCATGTCCGCGGTCTTTGTATTCGGCATGTCCGCGATCCTGCTGCGCGCGCGCAGGCGGCCCGTGGTCAGCGGCGCCGACACGCTGGTCGGCAGCCGTGGTGAAGTGCTGGACGACCTGAATGAGGAAGGCTGGGCCCAGGTGCGCGGCGAGAACTGGCGCGTGCGCAGCGCCAGCCCGCTGGCGCGCGGCACGCCGGTGCTTGTCACCGCACGGCACGGCCTGACGCTTGACGTGATCGCCGCCGGCAGCGCCCCGCAGGCTGCGGCGCCCCCATCCCAACCGACGCCAGAGAAGGGAGCCTGACCATGGCCTACGGATTCAGCTTCGGCGGTGTGATCTTCCTGCTGGCATTGCTGGTGATCATGTCGTTCCGCGTGCTGCGCGAATACGAGCGCGGCGTGGTGTTCATGCTCGGGCGCTTCTGGCGGGTCAAGGGCCCGGGACTGGTGCTGCTGATTCCCGCCGTGCAGCAGATGGTCAGGGTGGACCTGCGCACCGTGGTGATGGACGTGCCGCCGCAGGACGTGATCTCGCGCGACAACGTTTCAGTGAAGGTCAACGCGGTGGTCTACTTCCGCGTGGTGGACCCCGAACGCGCCATCATCCAGGTCGCGAACTTCCTCGAGGCCACCAGCCAGCTCGCGCAGACCACGCTGCGGTCGGTGCTGGGCAAGCATGAGCTGGATGAAATGCTGGCCGAGCGCGAGAAGCTCAACCTCGACATCCAGCAGGCGCTGGACGCGCAGACTGACGGCTGGGGCATCAAGGTGTCCAACGTCGAGATCAAGCACGTCGACCTGAATGAAACCATGGTCCGCGCGATTGCGCGGCAGGCCGAGGCCGAGCGCGAACGGCGCGCCAAGGTGATCCATGCCGAGGGCGAGCTGCAGGCTTCGGAGAAACTGCTGGAAGCAGCCCAGATGCTGGCGCGGCAGCCGCAGGCGATGCAACTGCGCTACATGCAGACGCTGACGCAGATCGCGGGGGACAAGAGCTCCACCATCGTATTCCCGCTGCCGATAGACCTGCTCGCGACCTTGCGTGCGGGTTCGTCCCAGGGTGAATAGTGCACGACCAGTGTGCGCGCCAGGCACGACAAGGAGAACATCATGATGATCGCCAGATGGCAAATCGATGCCCGTTTCGGCCACAAGCAGGAAGTCATCGAACGGCTGCAACGCTGGGCGCGCGAGATCGCGCCGCAGATCGGCATGACCACGGGCCGGATGCTGACCGGCTCGATCGGCGCGCGCGAGGCTACCGTCGTGCATGACTGGGAAATCGCCGATCTCGGCGAACTGGAACGGGCTTGGGCCAAGCTGGCCACCATCCCCGAGCATGCAGCGTGGGGCAAGGAACTCGAGCCTCACGTGGTTTCCGGGACAGCGCGATGGGAGATCTATCGGATCGTGGAATAGCGGCTGCAGCGGGCCGAGGCCAATGAAAAAGGGCGCCGAAGCGCCCTTTCTCCAGTGCCGGAAAACCTCAAACCTTCGCCGACACCCACTCCGCCACGCCAGACAGCGCCTGCGGCAGATTGGCCGGCTCGGTGCCGCCAGCCTGCGCCATGTCGGGACGACCACCGCCCTTGCCGCCGACCTGCTGGGCGACAAAGTTGACCAGCTCGCCGGCCTTGACCTTGCCCGTGGCATCCGCCGTCACGCCGGCGATCAGGCTGACCTTGCCGTCGGCCACGGCCGCCAGCACGATGGCCGCGCTCTGTAGCTTGTCCTTGAGCTTGTCCATGGTCTCGCGCAGCGTCTTCACATCGGCGCCGTCGAGCTGGGCGGCCAGCACCTTGAGGCCCTTGACGTCGACCGCCTGCGCGGCCAGTTCGTCGCCCTGCGAGGACGCCAGCTTGCTCTTCAGGCGCTCCAGCTCCTTCTCGAGCGCGCGGACCTGCTCCTGCACCTGGCCGATGCGCGGCACCAGTTCCGAAGGCTGGGCCTTGAGCGCGGCGGCGGCTTCGTTCAGCTTGGCGTCGAGCTTCTGCAGGTAGTGCAGCGCGTTGTCGCCGGTGATCGCTTCCACGCGGCGGATGCCGGCAGCCACGCCGCCTTCCACCACGATCTTGAACAGGCCGATGTCGCCGGTGCGGTGCACGTGGGTGCCGCCGCACAGTTCCTTCGAGGTACCGATCGACAGCACGCGCACGTCATCGGCGTACTTCTCGCCGAACAGCGCCATGGCGCCGCTCTTGACCGCATCGTCGAACGGCATGACCTCGGCATGCGTGTCTTCGTTGCGCAGGATCTCGGCGTTGACGATCTCTTCGACGCGGCGGATCTGCTCGTCCGTCATCGGCGCGTTGTGCGAGAAGTCGAAGCGGGTCTTATCGGCGTCGACCAGCGAGCCCTTCTGCTGCACGTGGCTGCCCAGCACTTCGCGCAGGGCCTTGTGCATCAGGTGGGTGGCCGAGTGATTGCGCACGGTGCGCGCGCGGCGCAGTGCGTCCACTTGCGGCTGCACGGTGTCGCCAACCTTCAGCGCGGCGCCTGCCAGCGTGCCCTGGTGGCCGAACACTTCAGCCTGGATCTTGGTGGTGTCAGCCACGGCGAACACCGCATTGCCGGCCTTCAGCACGCCCTGGTCGCCGGCCTGGCCGCCGGATTCAGCGTAGAACGGGGTGTTGTCGAGCACCACCACGCCGGTCTGGCCCGGCTGCATGGCGTCGACCGCGGCACCGTCCACATACAGCGCGATGACCTTGGCCTGCGGCAGTTCCAGCTTCTCGTAGCCGTGGAACACGGTCTTGTCGCCCGAGTATTCCAGGCCCGCGGCCATCTTGAACTTGCCGGCGGCGCGAGCCTGCTCGCGCTGGCGGTTCATGGCGGCGTCGAACGCGCCCTCGTCCACGGCGATTTCCTGCTCGCGGCAGACGTCCTGCGTCAGGTCCAGCGGGAAGCCGAAGGTGTCGTGCAGCTTGAACGCCAGTTCGCCGTCGAGCGTCTTGCCGCCCTTGAGCTTCAGGTCGGCCAGCGCGGCATCGAGGATCGACATGCCGTTCTCGATGGTCTCGAAGAAGCGCTCTTCCTCGGCCTTCAGCACTTCGGTCACGCGGCCCTGGGCTTCAGCCAGCTCCGGATAGGCCTGGCCCATCTGCGCGACCAGGTCGGCCACCAGCTTGTGGAAGAACGGGGTCTTCTGGCCCAGCTTGTAGCCGTGGCGGATGGCGCGGCGCACGATCCGGCGCAGCACGTAGCCGCGGCCTTCGTTGCCGGGGATCACGCCGTCGACGATCAGGAACGAGCACGCGCGGATATGGTCGGCGATGACCTTCAGCGAGTTCTGGTTCAGGTTGTCGCAATGCGTTTCACGCGCGGCGGCCTTGATCAGCGCCTGGAACAGGTCGATCTCGTAGTTGCTGTGCACATGCTGCAGCACCGCGGCAATGCGCTCCAGGCCCATGCCGGTGTCCACGCACGGCTTGGGCAGCGGCGTCATATTGCCCTGCTCGTCGCGGTTGAACTGCATGAACACGAGGTTCCACACCTCGATGTAGCGGTCGCCGTCTTCCTCGGGCGATCCCGGGGGGCCGCCCCACACATTCGGGCCGTGGTCGAAGAAGATTTCCGAGCACGGGCCGCACGGGCCGGTGTCGGCCATCTGCCAGAAGTTGTCCGAGGCGTAGCGCGCGCCCTTGTTGTCGCCGATGCGCACGATGCGCTCGGCCGGCACGCCGACTTCCTTGGCCCAGATGTCATAGGCCTCGTCGTCCTCGGCGTAGACCGTCACCCACAGCTTCTCCGCCGGCAGCTGGTAGACCTTGGTCAGCAGTTCCCACGCGTACTGGATGGCTTCGCGCTTGAAGTAGTCGCCGAACGAGAAATTGCCCAGCATCTCGAAGAACGTATGGTGGCGGGCGGTGTAGCCCACGTTCTCGAGGTCGTTGTGCTTGCCGCCGGCGCGCACAGAGCGCTGCGCCGAGGTGGCGCGGCGGTACGGGCGCTTGTCGGTGCCCAGGAACACGTCCTTGAACTGCACCATGCCGGAATTGGTGAACAGCAGCGTCGGGTCGTTCGCCGGCACCAGGCTGGACGAGCGGACCACGGTATGGCCCTTCGATTCGAAGTACTGCAGGAACTTGCTGCGAATGTCGGAGACTTTCATGGGATGGCGGACGCTTCCCGCGGCATGCAGGGCGCGACGAATCAGTGTTGGATTTGCAAACCGTTGATTATACGGGCAAGCCAGCCCCAAAAGGACATGGCGGGGACATGGCGGCCGCAGCGGGTATGGCGCCGTGGGACCGGCCGGCTATCGCCCAAATCCGGCGACTAAAAGCGCCTCACGGGGCACTTGCAGACCCGTCTGCGTGGACCCCGGTGGTACATTGCAGGCTGTCCGCGCCGGCCGCGCCGTCGGCCCGGCAAGTCCCCCTTTACACCCCTGCATCCGGAGCCCCCTCACTGCCATGGGAGCCTTAAGCCATCTCCGCGTCCTCGACCTGACCCGCGTCCTCGCCGGTCCATGGTGTGCCCAGAACCTTGCCGATTTCGGCGCCGACGTCATCAAGATCGAGCGGCCCGGCGCTGGCGACGATACCCGCACCTGGGGACCGCCCTGGCTCAAGGCCGAAGACGGCAGCGACACCGCCGAGGCCGCCTACTACCTCGCCGCCAACCGCAACAAGCGCTCGGTGACATGCGACATCTCCTCGCCAGAGGGCCAGAAGCTCGTGCGCGAGCTGGCCGCGCAGAGCGATGTGGTGCTGGAGAACTACAAGGTCGGCCAGCTCAAGAAGTACGGCCTGGACTATGAATCGCTGAAGGCGGTCAAGCCGGACCTCATCTACTGCTCGGTGACGGGCTTCGGCCAGAGCGGCCCCTACGCGGCCCGCCCCGGCTACGATTTCATCATCCAGGGCATGGGCGGCTTCATGAGCCTGACCGGCGAACGCGACGACCTGCCCGGCGGCGGCCCGCAGAAGGCCGGCGTGGCCATTTCCGACCTGATGACCGGCCAGTACGCCACCATTGCCGTGCTGGCGGCCCTGGCGCACCGCGAGCGCACGGGCGAAGGCCAGTACATCGACATGGCCCTGCTCGACGTGCAGGTGGCGATGCTGGCCAACATGAACACCAACTACCTGGCCAGCGGCCAGGCGCCGCGGCGCTGGGGCAATGCACACCCGAACATTGTCCCCTACCAGACCTTCCAGGCGGCCGACGGCTGGCTGATCGTCGCGGTCGGCAATGATGGACAGTTCCGCAAGTTCGTGACCGATGGCGGCCAGCCCGGACTGGCCGACGACCCGCGCTTCGCCACCAACCCGCAGCGCGTGGCCAATCGCGACGTGCTGGTGCCGATCCTGGCCGACATGGTCCGCACGCGCACGCGCGCGCAGTGGATCCGCGACCTGGAAGCGGCCGGCGTGCCCTGCGGCCCGATCAACTCGCTCGACGAGGTCTTCGAGGACGAACAGGTCAAGGCGCGCGGCCTGCGCGTGGACCTGCCCCACCCGAGCGCCGGCGAAGTCAAGCTGGTCGGCAGCCCGATCAAGATGAGCGTCACGCCGCCCGAGGCATTGCGCCATCCGCCGCTGCTCGGCGAACACACCGACACGGTGCTGACCGAGGCGCTCGGCTACAGCGCCGAACAGATCGCCGCCCTGCGCGCCAAGGGCGTGGTATAAGAGCCACTTGTGCCGGAACCGGCGCAAGCAGTTGATCAGTCGTCCCCCGAAGCTGTTCCGCGCGGCCGGCACTGCCTGCGCCCGACGCCCTGGCGGGTCCGGGCCCGGCTGTTCGCGTCCGCGGACCCACCCGGAAATTCCATGCTGACCGATGCCCTGCTGGCCTTCTTCCACTTCCTGGCCATCTTCGTCCTGATCACGCTGATGGCCGCCGAAGCCGTGGTGCTGCGCCCCGACATCACGCCGGCCACGGTGCGCCGGCTGTCGATCTATGACGGCGTGTACTTCCTGTCGGCGATGGCGGCACTGGCGACCGGCCTGCTGCGCCTGTTCTATGGCGCCAAGGGCGCGGACTTCTACCTGCACAACCCGTGGTTCCACGCGAAGGTTACCGTGTTCGTCGTCATCGCGCTGTGCTCGCTGCCGCCGACCTTCGCGATCTCGCGCTGGCGCAAGCAGAGCCGCAAGCTGCCCGATTTCGTGCCGCCGCCGTCCGAGGTCAGGAAGGCCCGCCGCTGGGTCATGATCGAAGCCCACCTGGTGATCCTGCTGCCGCTGTGCGCCGTGATGATGGCGCGCGGCATCGGGGCAAGGTAAGGCGCTACCCCTGTTTTCCGTACCCCTGAAGTCGTCATGCTGAATAAACTGCTCGCCGCCACTGTCGTCGCGGCCATGCTGCCCGCCGCGGCCTCCATCGCGGCCGTCCCGGCCACCGCCTACCCGTCCAAGCCGATCAAGTTCGTGGTGCCCTACCCGGCTGGCGGCCCTCTCGACACGGTCGCGCGCGCCATCGGCGAGAAACTGCGCGACAGCCTCGGCCAGCCGGTGGTGGTCGAGAACAAGCCGGGCGCCGGCGGCAACCTTGGCGCGGACTATGTGGCCAAGCAGCCGGCCGATGGCTACACCATCGTCATGGGCGCGGTGGCCACGCACGCCATCAACCCGACGCTGTTCAGCAAGATGCCGTATGACCCGGTCAAGGATTTCGCGCCGGTCACGCTGGTCGCGGACGTGCCCAATGTGCTGGTGATGCATCCGGGCAAGGCCGCGGAGCTGCATATCAACAATGTGCGCGAACTGGTCGAGTACGCGCGCAAGCATCCGGGCAAGCTCGACTATGCGTCGGGCGGCAACGGCAGCGCCGGCCACCTGTCGGGCGAGCTGTTCAAGAGCATGGCGAAGATCAGTATGGTCCATATCCCATACAACGGCGCGTCGCCCGCGCAGTTGTCGGTCCTGTCGGGCCAGACCGACCTGATCTTCGACAACCTGGCCTCGGCCTCCGCCAATATCAAGGCAGGCAAGCTGAAGGCATTCGCGGTCACCACCGCCAGCCGCGCAGCCGCCTTCCCGGAGCTGCCGACCATCGCGGAAGCGGGCAAGGGCCTGGGACTGGAAGGCTTTGATATCTCCACGTGGTTCGGCGTGTTCGCGCCGGCCAATACGCCGCGCGAGATCGTCGAGCGGCTCAACCACGATATCGTCGCCATCCTGAAGACCGACGACATGAAGGCACGCCTCGCCCGCATCGGCGCCCAGCCGGCCCCCACCACGCCCGAACAGTTCGGCGCGCTGGTGCAGCGCGAGCTGAAGAAGTACGCGCAGATCGTGCGCGTATCGGGCGCTAAGGTCGACTAAGCCTGCGGCTTGCGGCGGATGCCCCAGCGCCGGATGCCCGTGCCGCTTTCGGTGCGGGGCAGCAGCACGCCGACCTGGATGATGCGCGGCCCTTCCATGCGGGCGGCAGTCAGGTGCAGGCCGGCGATCACGACGCTGTCGCCCTCCACCGGCGGCGAGATGAAGCTGGCCTGCATGGCGTCGGCGAGCGTCAGCGGGGCCTCGGCGGGCGTCAGCGTCCGATCCCCATAGAGCGCCGCCACGTCGCGCAGGAAGGCGTCGCCGGAGAGCAGGAAATCATGCGTCACCTGATCCCATGCCGGAGCGGGCCCCGGCGCCTGGAACAGTGCCGCGAGCCTGGGCAGCACCGTGGCGGGCGCCAGCACCGATACCGTGTCGCCGGCGCGCAACATGGTCTGCTCGTGCGGGGCCAGTGCATCGTCGCGCGCCACCGTCAGTAGCCGGCACCTCGGCGGCAGTTCAAGCCGGTCGGCCCGCACATTCTCGACCGGCGCGTTGACGCTGACCCGGAACTGCATGACCTCCATCGTCGGCCCATGGACGCCGCGCAGGCGCGAGCGCGCGAGCGGCTCCGGAAACCCGGGACGCAGCACGCGGGCCAGGCGCGCGGCAGGCGCCACGGTCGTCCCCTGCAGCAAGAGGCTGGCCAGCACCACGGCAAACGCCACGCGGAAGATCAGGCCCGACTCGGGCAATCCGCGCAGCAATGGAAACAGCGACAGCACGATGGGCACGGCGCCACGCAGGCCCATCCAGGCGATGAAGCCCTTCTCCCCCACGTTCAGCCGGAACGGCAGCAAGGCCAGGAATACGGCTGCCGGCCGGGCCACCAGCATCAGGAAGGCGGCCACCGCTACCGCGGGCACCGCAATCTCCCAGATCCGGTGGGGCGCCACGAGCAGGCCAAGCAGCAGGAACATCGCCGACTGGGCCAGCCAGGCCATGCCGTCCATCGCGCGCATGGTGTCGGCAGTCACGGCGCGGTCCCGGTTGCCAACCAGCATGCCGGCCAGGTACACCGCCAGGAAGCCGCTGCCGCCCAGGCTCTGCGTGATGGCAAAGATCATCGCACCGCCGGAACAGATCAGGATGGCGTGCAGGCCTTCGGCCACCTCGATGCGCTCGAGCACATGGGCCAGGCAGTAGCCAAGCCCGAGCCCCAGCACGGCACCAACGCCGAACTGCACGGCGAGCCGCACGGCAAGCGCCAGCGGCGTCAGTCCGTTGGGCGCGGCGATCCACTCCATCAGGGTCAGCGTCAGGAAGATCGCCATCGGGTCGTTGATGCCCGATTCGATCTCGAGCACGCTAGCCACGCGATCCTTCAGCCGGATGCCGCTGCTGTGCAGCGTCGAAAAGACGGCCGCAGCGTCGGTAGAGCCCACGATGGCGCCCAGCAGCAAGCCCAGCTTCCAGTCGATGTCCAGGATCCATGCCGCGAACAGGCCGACCAGGCTTGCTGTCACCAGGACACCCGCGGTGGCCAGCGCCAGCGACGGCCGCAAGGCCACGCGAAACGTGGCGTAGCTCGTACGCAGGCCGCCATCGAGCAGGATCACGGCCAGCGCAAGGTTGCCGACCAGGAAGCTGAGCCAGGTGTTGGAGAAGCGGATGCCGCCCGGGCCATCGACGCCCGCCAGCATGCCGACCGCCAGGAAGACAAGCAGGAACGGCACGCCTGCGCGTGCGGAGAAGGCGCCCACCACGATGCCCAGCGACATCACGACGGCGCCGATCAGGATGACGTGGTCGACGCTCTCCAAACGGTGTCCCTTCTACTTTCGCCAGCTGCCGTTCTCAACCTTTCAGTACCTTGCAGTCAGTGCTGCGGCCGCCACCCGCCAATGCCGGGCGGGGCCAGTCCGATGATAGCTCAGCACCCTGGAAACCGCCTTGCCGAACCGCCCATCATGCACCGCAACCCCGCCTCCAGTCTCGCTTTGTAGCCATTTAAGTGCCGCCTCATTAGGAGATACCCTCAGCATGACCAAGTTTGCAGACATCTGAAAGGTAGCTGAAAGGTCGCACCCTTACCTTGCACCCTGCCCGCGAACAGGCCCTTCAGTGCAAGTGCCTTACTGCACCGCACCAACGGCGCCCGGCAGATTTCAAGCAGTCTTATCGAGGAGAATCATTTTGCGCATACGTAGCCAAAAGGACTTTGCCTCCGGCCTGATGTTCATCCTGGTCGGATTCGGCTTTTCCTGGGTCGCACGCGGCTATTCCATGGGAACTGCCGCAAAGATGGGGCCGGGATACTTCCCGTTCTGGCTCGGCGTCGTGCTCGCCCTGCTGGGCGCGCTGGTGCTGTGGGGTTCGCTGTCCGCCAAGGCGGAAGAGGACCACCTGGCCCGCTGGGACATCAAGTCGCTGTTGTGGATCCTGGGTGCCGTGGTGCTGTTCGGCCTGATGCTCAAGCCGCTGGGCATGGTGCTGTCGGTCCTGGTGCTGGTGCTGGTGTCGTCGATGGCGAGCCATGAATTCAACTGGAAGGGCGCCATCCTGAACGCGATCATCCTGGTGCTGATCAGCCTTGGCGCGTTCGTGTACGGCATCAACCTGCAGATGCCGGTGTGGCCGGCTTTCCTGGCAAGCTAAGGAGACCGCCAACATGGAACTGCTCTCTAACCTGGGACTGGGCTTTGCTACCGCCCTCTCCTTCCAGAACCTGGCCTACGCCTTCCTGGGCTGCGTGCTGGGTACCCTGATCGGCGTGCTGCCGGGCCTGGGGCCGCTGGCCACCATCGCCATGCTGCTGCCGGTGACCTACACGCTGCCGCCGGTGGCCGCGCTGATCATGCTGGCCGGCATTTACTACGGCGCCCAGTACGGTGGCTCGACTACGGCGATTCTGGTGAACCTGCCTGGTGAATCGTCGTCCGTGGTGACCACCATCGACGGCTACCAGATGGCAAGACGAGGACGAGCGGGCGTGGCACTGGCCACCGCCGGCCTGGGCTCGTTCTTCGCCGGCTGCGTGGCCACGCTGATCCTGGCCGCCTTTGCCGCCCCGCTGTCGGAACTGGCGTTCAAGTTCGGCCCCGCCGAGTACTTCTCGCTGATGGTGCTGGGCCTGATCGGTGCCGTGGTGCTGGCTTCGGGTTCGCTGGTCAAGGCCATTGCCATGATCGTGCTGGGCCTGCTGCTGGGCCTGGTCGGCACCGATGTGAACTCGGGCGCCGCACGCTTTTCGTTCGATGTGCCTGAACTGACCGACGGCCTGAACTTCGTGTCGGTGGCCATGGGCGTGTTCGGCTTCGCGGAAATCATCGCGAACCTGGAGCAGAAGGAAAACCGCGAAACCTTCACCGACCATATCACCAACCTGTTCCCGAACAAGGAAGACTTCAAGCGCATGATCCCGGCCGTGCTGCGCGGCACGGTGCTCGGCTCGGCGCTGGGTATCCTGCCGGGCGGCGGTGCGGCGCTGGCTTCGTTCGCGGCCTACTCGCTGGAGAAGAAGACCTCGAAGTACGCGCATGAGTTCGGCAAGGGCGCGATCGAAGGCGTGGCAGGTCCGGAATCGGCCAATAACGCCGCGGCACAGACCTCGTTCATCCCGCTGCTGACGCTGGGCATTCCGCCCAACGCGGTGATGGCGCTGATGGTCGGTGCGATGACCATCCACAACATCCAGCCCGGCCCGCAGGTCATGACCAGCAATCCGGCGCTGTTCTGGGGCCTGATCGCCTCGATGTGGATCGGCAACCTGATGCTGATCGTGCTGAACCTGCCGCTGATCGGCATCTGGGTGAAGCTGCTGAAGGTGCCCTACCGCTACCTGTACCCGGCCATTCTGGTGTTCTGCTGCATCGGCGTGTACTCGGTCCAGAACACCACCTTCGACGTGTTCCAGACTGCGGCCTTCGGCGTGATCGGCTACCTGTTCATCAAGCTCAAGTGCGAACCGGCGCCACTGCTGCTGGGCTTCGTGCTGGGGCCGATGATGGAAGAGAACTTCCGCCGCTCGCTGCTGCTGTCGCGTGGTGACTTCAGCGTGTTTGTGACCCGTCCGCTGTCGATGGGCCTGCTGATCGCCGCCGCGGTGCTGGTGCTGATCGTGGCCTCGCCGTCGATCAAGGCCAAGCGCGAGGAAGCGTTCCAGGAAGAATAAGAAGGCAAGACCGCCGGCCGCTAGCCGCTGGCCGCTGGTCTGTCATGCAGTGCAATACTGGGGGCGTCGCGAGACGCCCCTTTTTTGTTGGCGCACCGCCGCCTGGTTCTGCGCCTCAGCCGCCAAACAACTCCGCGCAGGCCGTCCTGACCGCGCCGGTCACATGCCCCCTGCCATGATCGCGCCGCTCAAGCATGCCGATGGTTCGCATCACGGGCTCGCCATTGACCAGCAGCGGCAGGATGCGCAGCGCCGCATCGTTGCGCCAGCGCGCACGCTGCAGCAGCGGCACCACGGTTACGCCCACCTCTTGCCGCACCAGTTCGACGAGCGCCTCGATCGAGTTCAGCTCCAGGAACTCGTTGACCTGCAGGTGCGCTCGCCGCAACGCACGCTCCACCAGCATGCCGGTGCGCTGGCTGCGGTCGAAGCGCAGGTACGGATTGAGGGCCAGCGCTTCGCGCACGTCCTGCCCCGCGCTGCCCTGTGCGGCAATGGCAACCAGCGGCTCGTGGTAGAGCGGCGTCCAGCGCAGCGTGCCGGGTATCCGGGCGCCGCCCTCGACCAGGATCGCGGCATCGAGTTCGCCCGAATCGACCATCGCCGCGAGCTCGATGGACTTGGCACCGACCAGCCGGACCTCCAGCGCCGGATAGGCGCGCTTCATGCGCGCCACGACATGCGACAGGCCGCCCATCACCGATACCACGGCGCCAACGGCCACCGCGCCGGCCATGGCGTCTGGCTGGGCCAGCGGCACGCGCATTTCGTCATACAGCGCGAGCAGGCGGCGCGCGCGCGGCAACAGCTCGCGCCCGTCGGCATTGAGGACGGCGACGCGCCCGTTGCGGTCGAACAGTTCGCGGCGCAGCTCGGTTTCCAGCGAGCGCATCTGCAAGCTCACCGCTGCCTGCGTAAGCGCCACGTGGCCCGCAGCGGCGGCGAAGGATCCATGTTCGGCCACGGCAACAAAGGTACGCAGGAATCGGATTGTGCTCATTGGGACACCAGGAAATCAGCCATTGCGCGGCCGCGATCCACAAGAAAAACTTGTTTGAAGGAAAAGAAATATTAGCTTTCTTTGTGATAGCGAGCGCGGAATAATAATGCGCAGGCACCCGCGACGCCATGCGCATCCGGGTCTGCCGGCCTGACGCTGTTCCGCTGACCTGATTCGCACGATTCCGGAGATCCGCATGAAACCCTGGCTGCGCCTGCTCGGCATCGGCCTTGCCTCTGGCCTCTGCCTGGCCGCCATGCCGGCCTTGGCCGACAACTACCCAAGCAAGCCGATCCGCCTGATCGTGCCGTTCCCCGCGAGCGGCGCCACCGACTTGCTCGCGCGCGCCATTGCGCAGAAGGTCGGCGCCAACCTCGGGCAGCAGATCGTGGTCGACAACCGGCCTGGCGCCGGCGGCGCCATCGGTTCCGACATGGCAGCGAAGGCGGCACCGGACGGCTACACGCTGCTGATCGCCACCACCAGCACGCATTCGATCGGCCCGCATATCAATGCGCACCTGCCGTACAACACCGAGACCGATTTCACGCCGGTCGGCCAGGTCGCGATCGCGACCAACGTGCTGGTGGTGCCCAACAGCCTGCCCGTCAGGAATGTGCGCGAACTGATCGACTACGCGAAGAAGCGCCCCGGCGAACTGAACTATGCGTCCAGCGGCAACGGCACCGTCGTCCACCTGACCGCCGAGGCCTTCAAGGCCCAGGCCGGCGTGTTCATCACGCACATCCCCTACCGCGGCACGGCGCTCGCGGTGCCGGACCTGATTTCGGGCAAGGTGCAGGTGTTGTTCGACAGCATCGTGTCGGGCCTGCCGCATGTGAAGGACGGCAAGCTCAAGGCCCTGGCCGTGACCAGCCTCAAGCGCTCGCCGCTGGCGCCCGAGATCCCGACAGCCAGTGAATCGGGCCTGCCCGGCTTCGAGTCGGATACGTGGTTCGGCATCTACGGCCCGAAAGGCATGCCGGCCGATATCGTCAACCGGCTCAACGCCGAATTCAACAAGGCCATCCAGTCGCAGGACGTGAAGGACCGTCTCGCCAAGCTGGGCGCCGAGCCGGTCGGCGGCACGCCGGCACAGTTTGCGGCGATGGTGAAGAAGGACAGCGCCCGCTGGGGCAAGCTCATCAAGGATCGCAAGATCACGGCAGAATAACGTGAAGCCGCGGCCGGCCCTCACCCCCTCACCCTCACCCCAAGCCGGCTGCCACGAGACTACGGACAAAGACCATGCAGAACTTCAACTGGACCAACCCCTACCAGTCCGTGCGCATTCCGCTGTTCGCGCGCAACGTGGTGTCGACCTCGCACCCGCTCGCGGCACAGGCCGGCCTGCGCATGCTGCTCAAGGGCGGCAATGCCGTGGATGCGGCGATCGCCGCTGCCGCGGCGATCACCATCGTCGAGCCCGTGTCCTGCGGCCTGGGCAGCGATGCCTTCGCCATCCTGTGGGACGGCAAGGAACTGCACGGCCTGAACTCGTCGGGCGTGGCCCCGGCCGCATGGAACCCCGAGTACTTCAAGAGCAAGTACGGCACCGACGCCAATGGCCTGGCCAAGCGCCCGGTGCGCGGCTGGGACTCGGTCACCGTGCCCGGCGTCATCGCCGGCTGGGCGGCGCTGCACGAGCGTTTTGGCAAGCTGCCTTTCGCGGACCTGATGGAACCCGCGATCGAGATCGCCGAGCGCGGCTACGCGATGCCGCCGGTGGTCGCGCACAAGTGGGCCGCGGCTGTCCCGGAACTGAAGGACCAGCCGGGTTTTGCAGACACCTTCATGCCCAACGGCCGCGCGCCGCTGGTCGGCGAGAAGTTCACCATGAAGGCCGCTGCCGACACGCTGCGCAAGATCGGCGAAACCCGCGGCCGCGCCTACTACGAAGGCGAGATCGCCGAGAAGATCGCGGCCTTCAGCAAGCAGTGCGGCGGCGCCATGACCGTGGACGACCTGCGCAACTACCGCCCCGACTGGGTCAAGCCGATCAGCAAGTCCTACCGCGGCTACGAGCTGCATGAGATCCCGCCGAACGGCCAGGGCATCGCGGCACTGATGGCGCTGGGCATCCTCGACCAGTTCGATGTTGGTGCCCTGCAGGTGGATTCGGTCGATTCCCAGCACCTGCAGATCGAAGCCATGAAGCTGGCATTCGCCGACCTCTACCGCTACGTGGCCGACCCGCGCAGCATGGAGGTCACGCCCGAGCAGATGCTCGATGACGCCTACCTGAAGTCGCGCGCGAAGCTGATCGACATGCAGCGCGCCACGCACTTCAATTTCGGCATGCCCAAGGTCGGCGGCACCATCTACCTGACCGCGGCCGACGAGAACGGCATGATGATCTCGTTCATCCAGTCCAACTACATGGGCTTTGGCTCGGGCGTGGTGGTGCCGGGTACCGGCATCAGCCTGCAGAACCGTGGCGTGGGCTTCTCGATGGATCCGAAGTCCGCCAACGCGGTGGCGGGCGGCAAGCGGCCGTTCCACACCATCATCCCGGCCTTCCTGACGCGCGGCGGCCAGCCGGTGATGAGCTTCGGCGTCATGGGCGGCGACATGCAGCCGCAAGGCCACCTGCAGACCGTGGTCCGCATGCTCGACTACAAGCAGCAGCCGCAGGCGGCCTGCTGTGCGCCGCGCTGGAAGGTCAACCGCGACTTCACGCTGGATGTGGAGGGCACCATGGATCCGGCAACGGTCGCAGGCCTGAAGGCGCGCGGCCACCAGCTCAAGTCGGTGGACGATCCGTACATGGACTTTGGGTCCGGCCAGTTCATCTGGCGCCTGTCGGATGATGCCGAGCATGGCTACGTCGCCGCAAGCGATAGCCGGCGCGACGGACAGGCGGTGGGGTTCTGAGGCATAGAAGAGGCGCGCGGTGTGGGGTGCTCCAACGCCGCTCGAGCCTATCTGGGCCTTGTACTCCCTCTCCCCACATGGGGAGAGGGCCGGGGTGAGGGGTGGTTTAGCTAGGAACCACATCAGGCGGGGCCAACGGTTTGAACCCACAGACCTCAGCCTTTGACCCTCTTGCCCTCACCCCCGGCCCCTCTCCCGCAAGCGGGAGAGGGGAGCAAGCCAGCGGCAGCAGAACTGGCCCGCCTGAGATGGGCTCAACTGTGCATGGCGTGTCCGCCCCCGTTCCGTACACTTGTGCTCGACCAGCCTCCGGAGCCTTCGCGCCATGCCCACCTACGCCTTCCGCCTGCTCAACGTCTTTGCCGAATCCACGTTCGGCGGCAATCCGCTGTGCGTCTTCGAGGATGCCCGCGGCATGGACGACGCCACCATGCAGGCGCTGGCACTGCAGTTCAACCTGTCAGAAACCACCTTCGTCCTGCCTTCGGAGCACGCGCATGCGCAGGTGCGGATCTTCACGCCCGGCTATGAAATGCGCTTCGCCGGGCATCCCACGCTCGGCACCGCGCATGTGGTGCGCGACCTGGTCGCAAGTGGCGACCGGCTGACGCTCGAATTCAAGGCCGGCGTCGTGCCAGTCGAGGCCAGGGGCAATGTATGGACCTTCACGGCACCCCATGCGGGCCCGCCCAAGACCGCCGCGGTCAGCCTGCCCGACGCGGACATGGCGGCACTGCTCGGACTGGAAGCGCACGATTTGCTGACCTCGCCGATGTGGGTCGATACCGGCGCGGACCAGCTGCTGGTTGCCGTGCGCAGCACCGACGCCGTGCAGCGGGCCCGGCCGGACACTGCGCGTCTGGAGCAGTGGCCACAGAGCAGTCTCGGCCGCAAGACAGCCTATGTGTTCGCCTTTGACCCGACCCGTCCCGGCCGCGTGCTCGCCCGGTACTTCTTCAGCAAGCAAGGCGGCGGCGTGGCGGAAGACCCGGGCACCGGGTCCGCATGCGCCAATCTCGGCGGCTGGCTGCTGGCCAACGCGCACGCGCTGCCCGCCGAGTACGAGGTCGACCAGGGTGCCGCCGTCGACCGTCCCTGTACACTGCGGCTTGCCGTGACTGCGGCGGGCGCGATTCGTGTCGGCGGCCGCGTCATCGAAATCGGCCGCGGTACGGTCACGCTGTAATGCGTGCCCCCGTTCCGACAGGATCGCGCATGGACGCGTACACGATCACCACGCTCGCCGGACATAGCTGATGGCGCGGCCGACTGGCGCCTGATCCGGTATCAGCCGCGCGGCAGCCACTCGGGCGCGTGCGTGCCGAGCGGCTCGGATGGCAGCGCCCAATGAGCCGGCGTCTCCGACAACTGCGCCGCATGCCGCACCACGGTCAGCATGCCGAAGCCCGAGGGCAAAACTTCCAACAGGTCGGCCACGTCATCGATCTTTTGCTCGGGCGCCTGCAACCCGGCCGGCACGCGCCCCAGGCCCCGCAGCCACTGCCCGACCTGCGCCAGCGACACCCGCACGTGCCAGCTGCCACCCTCCGTGGCGCGCCGGTGCAGCGCCGCCATGGCGCCGAACGCCAGCAGGTAGCCGGCTGCGTGGTCGAGCACCTGGGCCGGCAACGGATGGGGCGCATCCTCCCCCGCAGCCTGGGCCTCGGCATGATTAAAGCCTGTAGCGGTCTGCACCAGCGAATCGAATCCCCGTTTGCCCGACCACGGGCCGACATGGCCATAGGCACTCAGCGACACATAGACAAGACCGGGCCGCGCACGGACCGCCGCCTCGGCGCCAACTCCCAGTTCCGCGAGCCCGCCGGGCCGGTAGCCCTGGATCATCACGTCGGCGCCGTGCAGCAGCTTGTGCAGCGTGCGCTTGTCGTCGGGATCGCGCAGGTCGAGCTGGCAACTGCGCTTGCCGCGGCCGGTATCGATGACCAGCGGGGCAATCGACGGCAGGTGCGCCGCCGTGACCAGCAGCACGTCGGCGCCATGTGCCGCGAGCGTGCGGCCGGCCACCGGCCCGGCAATGATCCGCGTGAAATCGAGAACCCGGACCCCGGAGAGCGGCCGGCCTTCGGCCGAGGGCAGCGCCGGCAGCGGCTGCGGCGGCGCTTCGCCGATCCGCTCCAGCGTCACCGGCGGTAGTCCGCGCAGCGCCTGCGCCTGCGGATGCCGGTCCCATTCCTCGAAGCTGCGCATGGCCGCGACCACCAGGCCGGCATCGGAAGCCGTGGCCTCGAAGGCCTCGGCTTCCCATTTCGCCAGCGCCGCCTGCACGGCAGCCTTGTCGTGGGCACAGCCCAGCAGCCGCAGCACGCCGTCGCGGTGGTGCGGGAAATTGGTATGCAGGCGGACCCAGCGGCCGTCGCCGCAGCGGTAGACGCCGGCGATCTTGTCCCACAGCTCCGGCGCCGGGCCGCCATCCACGCGCAGGTAGCGTTCGCTGCGGAACTCGGTGATGGCGTGGCGCATGTCCACGCCCACCTGCTGCCAGCGTCCGGTGCGCTGCTGCCATAGCGCCGCGGCGGCCAGGGCCGAGGCGGCCAGGCTGGCCTGCGCCGCGGCGCCTACGGCAAAACTGGACGGAAGCACCGGATCGGCGCCGCTCAGGTCAAGGTGGCCCAGCGCTTCGGCGGGTAGCCCGGCGCCTTGCCACAAGGCGGCGACGGCACTGGCGGGCGCGTCGGGAACGGAAGCGGAAGCGGTATCGAGACTGGCAGTCATGGCGGCAAACCCCGGGAAACATGGCGGATGGCGCGAGGCCAGCCGGCCGGTGGACGTTCGGCCTCCATGCTACCCCCGGACGTCACTTCCGGCTGCCCCGGAGTGCCGACGGGACAGCCCCGGAGACAAAAGCGGGCACAAATCCGCCGTGCTCGCGCCGGGTGGCGCCGCTGGCACGGTAAAATCACCAAATTGGCAATCCGCCACGCAACACTGAAGACCAAGCGGTCGATCCAGCCGCCAACCGGCGCCACCATGAGCCACGACAACAAGCCCACCGACAGCACGCCCATCGCATCCAACTTCCTGCGAAGCATCATCGACCAGGACCTCGCCGCCGGCACCTATGCCGGCCGCAAGGACAGCCAGGGCGAACCGCTGCCGACCGTCATCACCCGCTTCCCGCCGGAGCCCAACGGCTACCTGCATATTGGCCACGCCAAGAGCATCTGCCTGAACTTCGGCCTCGCCCGCGACTACGGCGGCCGCTGCCACCTGCGCTTCGATGACACCAACCCGGTCAAGGAAGACACCGAATACGTCGACTCGATTATCGACGCGGTGCACTGGCTCGGCTTCTCCTGGGACAACAAGACCCCGGGCGGCCAGCCGCACCTGCACTACGCGAGCGATTACTTCGACCAGCTCTACACGTTCGCCGAGAAGCTGATCGAGCGCGGCGTCGCCTATATCGACAGCCAGAGCGCCGAGCAGATGGCCGCCAACCGCGGCAACTTCTCCGAGCCGGGCAAGCCTTCGCCGTTCCGCGACCGCAGCGTCGAGGAAAACCTGCAGCTGTTCCGCGACATGCGCGACGGCAAGTACAAGGACGGCGAGCACGTGCTGCGCGCGAAGATCGACATGACCGCGCCGAACATCGTGATGCGCGATCCGGTGCTGTACCGCATCCGCCATGCGCACCACCACCGTACCGGCGACAAGTGGTGCATCTACCCGATGTACGACTTCACGCACTGCATCTCGGATGCGATCGAGAACATCTCGCATTCGCTGTGCACGCTGGAGTTCGAGAACAACCGTCCGCTGTACGACTGGGTGCTCGAGCACCTGCGCGATTGCGGCGTGTTCCGCGATCCGCTGCCGCACCAGTACGAATTCGCACGCCTGAACCTGACCTACGCGATCACCAGCAAGCGCAAGCTCAAGCAGCTCGTGGACGAGCAGCGCGTCGACGGCTGGGACGATCCGCGCATGCCGACCATCGTCGGCATCCGCCGCCGCGGCTACACGCCGGAATCGATCCAGCTGTTCTGTGATCGCGTCGGCGTGGCCAAGGCCGACAGCTGGATCGACATGAGCACCCTGGAAGGCGCCGTGCGCGATGACCTGGACACACGCGCCGCACGCGGCGTGGCCGTGCTCGACCCGCTCAAGCTGATCCTCGACAACTACCCCGAAGGCCAGGCCGAGGAATGCTCGGCGCCCGTCCACCCGAAGAAGCCGGAACTGGGCAAGCGCGTGTTCCCGATCTCGCGCGAATTGTGGATCGAGCGCGAGGACTTCAACCAGAACCCGCCGAAGGGCTATTTCCGGCTGTTCCCGGGCAACAAGGTGCGCCTGAAGTACGGCTACGTGATCGAGTGCACCGGCGTGGACAAGGACGCCGACGGCAACGTCGTGGCCGTGCATGCCAACTACCTGCCCGACACCAAGAGCGGCACGCCGGGCGCGGACAGCGTCAAGGTCAAGGGCGTGATCCACTGGGTCAGCGCCGCTGCGGCCTACGAGTGCGAAGTGCGCCTGTACGACCGCCTGTTCAATGACCCGAATCCGGATGCCGGCGGCAAGAATTTCCTCGAAGCCCTGAACCCGGACTCCAAGAAGGTCATCACGGCCTACCTGGAGCCGAGCCTGCGCGACGCCAGTCCGGAAGATCGCTTCCAGTTCGAACGCCACGGCTACTTCGTCGCCGACCGCGTCGATTCGCAGCCAGGCAAGCCGGTCTTCAACCGCATCGTCGGGCTGAAGGACAGCTGGGGCAAGTGATGGCAAAGGCAGGCAAATCCCAGGCCCAGGTCATTACGTTCCCGCTCGATCGCGAGTTCATCGCGCTCAATGACCTGCTCAAGCTCGCGGGCGTATGCGACAGCGGCGGCGCCGGCAAGGCGCTGGTCGCCGCCGGCGAAGTCTCGGTGGACGGCGAGCCCGAATCGCGCAAGACTGCGAAGATTCGCGCCGGCCAGGTGGTCAGCCTGGCCGGCATCGACATCCGGGTGGTCGCGGCCTGACGGCTGGCGGTCGGCAGCGGCTCAGCCGCTGCGATGAATGCAGCTTCACGCAAGGGCCGAACCATGCCGATCGCATTCTGGTGTGTCCTCGTGGCAGGCATCCTGCCTGTCGTGACCGTGGCCATTGCCAAGGCCGGCGGCAAGGCCTTCGACAACCACGACCCGCGCGGCTGGCTGGAGCGCCAGAGCGGCCGCGCGCGCCGCGCCGACCTGGCACACCGGAACCACTTCGAAGCCTTCCCCTTCTTTGCCGCTGCGGTGCTGGTGGCCAGCCACATGCAGGCGCCCCAGGCGCGCATCAACGAACTCGCGGTGGTCTTCATCATCGCCCGCGTGCTCTACACGGTGTGCTACCTGGCCGACCGCCCCACGCTGCGCACGCTGTGCTGGACTATCGGCTTGCTGTCGGTAGTCGGCATCTTCCTGCTGCCGGTCTTTGTGCATAACTAGGAGCGACCAGTTATGCGCGCGTTTCGCCTTGCGTGGCTGCTGGCGGCCGTTCTCAGCGCGGCGGCCGTCGCCGCCCCTTTCTCCTACACCGTCGACCCGACACATACGAGCGTCTACTTTGCCGCCAGCCACTTCGACCGAACCACGGTACGCGGGCGCTTCGGCAAGATCGACGGGCGCATCGTCTACGACCCCGCCACCGGCGCGGGCGGAATCGACTTCACTGTGGAAACCGCTTCGGTCGACACCGGCAATCGCAGCCTCGATGGCGTGCTTCGTTCGCCACAGTTCCTGGATGCCGTCAATGCGCCCGTGGCCAGGCTGCGAGCTGACCGCTTCGTTGCGGAGAACGGCAAGCTCGTGGCGGTGGAAGGCGAACTGAGCCTGCTAGGGACGACAAGGCCGCTGAGGCTTGAGGTCGATCGCTTCAGTTGCGGCGAAATCTCGCTGTTCGGCATCCGTCGCAAGGTCTGCGGCGGTGATTTCCACGCCACTGTCACGCGCAGCGCCTTTGGCATGACGCGGTTCCTGCCGGAAGTGAGCGATACCGTGACGCTGCAGATCTCAGTAGAGGCATCCCCCGGGGATTCCACTGCGCAATGACGGCATCCGATCACCTTTACGACGGGATTCTTTTGTAAAATTGGTCGTTTGCTTCCCATAAACTGCCTGCCGCGCGTCGCGAACTGCGTGCTGGCGACGCGAGACAGCCAATGATCGATATCCACTCCGGCGACATCGTTGCCGCCGCGCTGGCGGCGTCCGGTGCCTGCCTGCTGTGCGCCATCCCCGCCGATTTCCTGCGGCGCTTCCCGCTCTGGGCCGTGCGGACCTACGGGCGCGGCGCGCTGTTGCTGCCGTTCCTGGCCATGACGGTCGGAACCTGGCTGTTCCGCCTCGCGACTGCCGGCCAGCTCGACAGCCCGGCAGGAAATGCCATGGTGGTCGCCGCCGCCTTCCTGACAACCGTGCTGATGTCGGCGCTGCTGCGCTTCTATCTCAGCGAATACCGCAAGCGCTGACACCTGCCCGCGCCAAGGGGGCGGGGCCGGACATACGGCCAGCCGCCTGAATCACGTATGATGCGGCCTTTCGCGTCGCGACGACGCGTGCCGCACACCTTTCTTCATGGCGCTCAAATCCACCATTTTCAAAGCCGAACTGTCCGTGTCCGACATGGACCGGCCGTACTACGGCAGCCATACCCTGACCATCGCCCAGCACCCGTCCGAGAACGACGCGCGCATGATGGTGCGCCTGCTTGCCTTTGCCTGCGAAGCCAGCGAGACCCTCGCCTTCACGCGCGGCCTGGACGAACCCGACGAACCCGACCTGTGGGACCGCAAGCTGACCGGTGAGATCGAGCACTGGGTCGAACTGGGCCAGCCCGATGAAGCGCGCCTGAAGCGCGCGGCCGCCCGCTCGGACCGCGTCACGGTCTATGCCTACAACGGCGCCAGCGCGCGCGAGTGGTGGAAAGGCATGGCCGGCAAGGCTGGCAAGCTGCGCAATGTGACGATCTACAATGTGCCGACTGACGCGGTCGATGCCCTGGCTGCGCTGGCGCAACGCGCCATGCGCCTGTCCGTCACGATCCAGGACGGTGAAATCTGGGTCAGCGACGACGACCGCAATGTGCAACTGACGCTGGACGTGCTCCAGCGCGCCGCAAGCTGAGCAGGCCCGGAACGCGCCGCGCACCGGCCTGCCCTGCTCTCCCGATCCAACCGCATTTTTTGCACCAACCGGAAGGAATAACACCATGCAAACCACCCCGTCTGGCCTGCAGTACGAAGACACCACTGTCGGTTCCGGCACCGAAGCCGTCGCTGGCAAGCACGTGACCGTGCACTACACCGGCTGGCTGTATGAAAACGGCCAGGCCGGCCGCAAGTTCGATTCGAGCAAGGACCGCAACGATCCGTTCGTGTTCCCACTGGGCGCCGGCCATGTCATCCGCGGCTGGGATGAAGGCGTGCAGGGCATGAAGGTCGGCGGCGTGCGCCGCCTGGTGATCCCGGCCGACCTGGGCTACGGCGCGCGCGGCGCGGGCGGCGTGATTCCGCCCAACGCCACGCTGCTGTTCGAAGTGGAACTGCTGGCGGTCTGACACCGGCGTCGAAGCGGGCACCGCCCGCTTCGCCCCGGGACCTGCTCAGAAGCCGATGGCGGCATTGCCGACATCGACACGGACCTTGTCGCGGTCCAGCAGGCGAGCCGCGTGGCGCGCATAGTCCTGCGCCCAGGCGGTATCGTCGGCAAAGCGCGACTCCCCCGAAAACTTGGCCACGTTCAGGATCTTGTCGATCACGAGCACCTTGCCGACCGGGCTGGAGGCCTGGCAATCGAGCTCGGTGTACTCCTTGTCGAACCACCGCCACGCCGCCTCTTCACCGACCGATGCCAGTTCGGCCTGGCTGATCGTGAATTCGAACTCCTTGCCGCTGCCGAACACCACCGTAAGCGTACGCGCCATTGCCGGTTCTCCAAGGTCGGGATGATGCTGCCATTGTAAGGACAAGGTGGCAGCCTGAGCCAGCCCGGGCTGGCCCAATCACAAGCCGGCGTGATCACGGACAAGGCGGCCGTTGCGGACCGACCGTTGCCTGGCGCCCACACCCTTGTCCGCCCGCGACGAAATATGGCGGCCGTGCCGCTTCGCGGCCCTGCCCGTTGCCCGGCTTTGCATTATGCTGGCAACATGGCCATTACCCGACAGGACCTCGAAACGGACCGGCTGCGCACCTCGCTGTGCAGCACGCCGGTCGCGTCCGCCCTGTTGCCGGAAGAAGCCTTCGAACGATCGCTGCGCGATGCGCTGGCCAGCCGCCCGGACGACTGCGCACTCCATGGCGATGTCTGGGTGTTCGGCTACGGCTCGCTGATCTGGAACCCGATGGTGGTGCATACCGAGCGCCAGCGCGCTACCGTGCATGGCTACCATCGCGGCTTCTACCTGTATTCCCGCATCAACCGCGGCACCTGGGACAACCCGGGTCTGGTGCTTGGCCTGGACCGCGGCGGCTGCTGCCATGGCATGGTGTTCCGCATCCCGGGTCATGTCGTGGAGCGGGAATTCCGGCTGCTGTGGCGCCGCGAGATGCTGACGGGCGCCTACCATCCGCGCTGGCTGCGCATCCGTACCGGCACAGCCGACGAAGCCGGTGGCCCGGAGCAGCGCGCGCTCGCGTTCGTCATGAATCGCGATCACGAAGGCTATGCGGGCCGCCTGCCCGACGCCAGCGTGGTGGAACGGCTGCGCCATGCCGTCGGCCTCTACGGCCCGGCGCGTGAATACCTGCAGCAGACGCTGCTGGGCCTGGCCACCAATGGCGTCGACGACCCCTACCTCGGTCGCCTGTGGCGCCAGCTCCAGGCCCATGATGCCGCCGATGCCGAGCGCGGCCATGGCGGCCATGGCGGGCCGGCCCATCCACAGCGGCCCGATGGCGAGGCGTCGCCATTGCCCGCGCCGGCCAGTCCGCGCGAGACCGTCTGACCCAGGAGCGAACGCCATGACGCGCCCCTTTGTCCGCACCCGCCGCCAGGCGCTCGCCGAGATGCTTGGGCTGATGGGGCTCCTGAGTTGCGGCGCCCTGCTGGCCGGCCAAGGTGGCCCGACCCTGGCTGCACGCCCCGCAGGCACGGACGGCGCCGGCTCCCCGCGCGGCACGCACGGCAACGGCGCACAGGTTCCCAACCGCACGGAAGGCATCAGCGCGCTGGACCGCAACCTGATCACGGCCGCCATGGGGGGCGACCTGGAACTGGTCAACCGCCTGCTGGCGGCCGGCGCCTCGGCGCAGGCGGTCGACGAACGCGGCCGCAGCGCGCTGCTGACAGCCGTCTACAACCGGCGCGCCGAGGTCGCGAAGACGCTGATCCTGGCCGGCGCCGACGTCAACCGCAAGGATGCAGAATCCAATAGTCCGTTCCTGCTGGCAGCCGCCACTGGCCAGGTGGATGTGTTGCGGCTGACGCTGTCGCATGGCGCGGACCTGGCCAGCACGGACCGCTACGACGGCACCGCGCTGATCGCGGCAAGCCAGCATGGCAACGTGGAAGTCGTGAAGTTACTGCTGCAAAAGGGCATTGCCGTCGACCATGTCAACCAGCTTGGCTGGACCGCCTTGCTCGAGGCGGTGATCCTCGGCGACGGCAGCGCGCGCTATGAAGAAATCGTGCAGTTGCTGATCGACGCCGGGGCCGACGCCAACCTGCCCGACCGCGAAGGCGTGTCGCCCACGCGCCATGCGCGCGACCGGGGCTACAAGTCGATGGTGAAGATTCTCATGCGCGCACGCGGTCACTGATCGCGGCGCGCCGAACCTGCTGCCTCAGGCGGTGGACTTTTGCGCGCCCGCGTTGCGCGCGTTTTCGGTTTCCTGCAACTGGCGCCACATCACCTTGCCCGTACCGGACTTGGGCAGGGCATCGACGAACTCGACCACGCGCGGGTACTTGTAGGCCGCCATGTTTTCCTTGGCCCACTCGACGATCTGCTCCGCCGTGGTCTTGCCCCTGGCATGCGCACGCAGCACGACCACGGCCTTCACAGTCTCGCCGCGATACGCGTCGCGCGTGCCGATGATGCAGGCCTCCTGCACGTCCGGATGCTTGTACAGCAGGTTTTCCACTTCGGCCGGCCACACCTTGAAGCCCGACGCATTGATCATGCGCTTGAGGCGGTCGGTGATGAAGTAGTAGCCCTCTTCATCCATGCGCCCGAGGTCGCCGGTGCGAAAGAAGGTCTTGCCTTCGAATTCGATGAAGGCGTCGCGCGTGGCCTCCTCCTTGCCCCAGTAGCCCTTGAACACCTGCGGCCCCGACACGATGATCTCGCCGACCTCGTTGGGCGGCAGTTCCTTGAGCGTGACCGGGTCGACCACGCGCGCGTCGGTGTTGAAGGTCGGCACGCCCAGGCACTGCAGCTTCGGACGATCGGCCGGGTTGCTGTGGGTCGGCGCCATGGTCTCCGACAGGCCGTAGCCTTCCAGATAGTTCAGCCCGAACTGGTCGCGCAGCCGCTCCGCGACGGCCTGCGGCATGGCCGCGCCGCCGCCGCCGATGTAGCGCAGGCTGGACAGATCGAACTCCGGCAGGTTGGGGCTGGCCAGGAAATCGATCACCATGGTCGGGATGTTGGTCCAGTGCGTGACCTGGTAGCGCGAAATCAGGCGGCCGGCCACTTCGCGGTCCCAGCGCGGCAGCATCACGACCGTGGCGCCGCTGTAGATCGGGCCGTTCATGCCGTACTGCATGCCGGTGACGTGAAACAGCGGCAGCACCGACAGGATCACCGATTCCGCGCCGCTGCCCGACCAGGTCGAGCCGCCGATGACGTTGTGCATCGCCGAACGGTGCGTGTGAATGCAGCCCTTCGGGAAGCCAGTCGTGCCGGAGGTATACGGCATCACTGCCATGTCGTCGGGGCCTGCCGTGTGCGGCCCCGGCTGCAAGCCCGCGCCGAGCGCTTCGGCCCACGGCGTGGCGCCGGCCGGCAGCGGGTGCTGCGTGGTCAGCCAGGCGGCCGGGGCGTCTTCGGGGTGCTCGTGGGCGCTCGGCAGGGCGTCCGAATATTGCGTGACCAGCAGGTGCTGCAGGCGCTCGGCCGGCGCCAGTTCGGACAGCGCCTGCTCGACGCCGGCGCCCAGGTCCGCGGTGCAGATCGCCACGCGCGCGCCGGCATCAGTGACGTAGTGCTTGAACTCTTCGGCCCGGTTCATAGGGTTGACCGGCACCACCACCGCATCCGCGCGCAGGATCGCGTAGTAGCTGATGATGAACTGCGGGCAGTTCTGCATGTACAGCAGCACGCGGTCGCCCTTCTTCACACCGGCCTTCTGCTGCAGCCAGCCCGCCAGGGCCGTAGCCTGCGCCTCCAGTTCGCGGAACGTGATGGCCTTGCCGAAATAGCGAATGGCCGCCTTGTCCGCGTAGCGATGCGCGGAAACCTCCAGGTTGTACCAGAGAGACGTCTCCGGCAGCACGATCGAGGTCGGCACGCGTTTTGGCCAGAACTGGAAATGCGGGCGAGCAGGGTTCTGCATCGAAGAGTCTCCTTTGCGGTCTTGGGTGACCTGTTTGTAAGGCATTAAGTCACTATAACCGAACGATCGTTCTATTTTCAATCGGTGGCTTCCCCGAATCGCGTGTTCAAGTTAATGCCGGCGCCGGTTGCAATTGGCGCCTTTGCCCTCACAATCCTGCTATTGCCGAACTCCATGCCTGCCCGACAGGCTAGCCGCCATGAGCGATGTCACCCTGCAGAATTTTGAATCGGAAGTGATCGAGGCCTCGCGCCAGGCCCCGGTGCTCGTGGATTTCTGGGCGCCGTGGTGCGGCCCTTGCCGGACCCTCGGCCCGATGCTCGAGAAGCTCGAGGCAGAAGCCGACGGCCAATGGAAGCTGGTCAAGGTGAACGTTGACGAGAACCAGGAGCTGGCCGGCCATTTCGGCGTGCGCAGCATCCCTCATGTGGTGGCCATCGCCGACGGGCAGGCGGTGGACCAGTTCATCGGCGTACTGCCGGAATCGGGCCTGCGCGACTTCCTGTCGCGCCTCACGCCAAACCCGGCGCAACTGGCACTGCACGACGCCCAGTCGCTGGCCGCCGCTGGCGACCGGCAGGCCGCCGGCGATGCCTTCCGGTCGGCGCTGGCGCTGGATCCGGGATCGGATGCGGCGCGCTTCGCCTATATCAGCTTCCTGCTGGACGGCAATGCGGTCGCCGAGGCGGAAGCGGAATTCGGCAACTTGTCCGCACAAGCCGCCCAGGACGATGCCTACGCCGCCCTGCGCACGCGCGTGGAAGCCATGAAGGGCGTGGCGGACCTGCCTGACGAACAGACCCTGGCGAGCCGTGTCGCGGCCGACCCGCAAGACCTGCCGGCCCGCCTTGACCTGGCGCGACTGCTGATCGCCCGGCAGCAGTACGAACACGCACTCGAGCAATTGCTGGCCATCGTGCGCACGGATCGCGGCTTTGAAGACGATATCGGCCGCAAGACCATGATCTCGGTCTTCGACATGCTTGCCGACCAGCCCGAAGTGGTATCGCGCTGGCGCCGCCAGTTGAGCACCTCGCTCAACTGACGGCACCCAGACATGGCGCGGTAAACTGGCGGGCCCGATTCCTGCATTCCACCCGCCATACCCGCCATGACCGCATCCGTGCGCCTGATCGATTTCCAAGCCGCCGCGCCCGCGCCTACCCACGACCGCCCGCGCCCCGACCGCCTCGTCGCGGGCAATCCCGACCGCACCACCTGGACGCACTACAGCGCCCGGCATGGCGATTTCGATTGCGGTATCTGGGCTTGCGAACCGGGTGCGTGGCGCATTGCCTTTCCGGCCGGCAAGGAGGAATTTTTCCACGTGATTAGCGGCCGCCTGCGCATCAGCGACGATGCCGGCGCCGCCAACGAGTTCGGGCCGGGCGATGCCTGCGTCATTCCCGCCGGATTCACCGGCCTGTTCGAGGTCCTGGAGCCGGTGCGCAAGTACTTTGTCGTGATCGACCGCGAGGCGCCTCCCGGCCAGCCCGCCTGAATCAGGCCGCCTGGCCAGCCGGCGCCTCGATCAGCGTGAAGCCGTTCTCGCGCATGTGCTCGACCATCATGGCATCCATGGACTTGACGTGGTGATCGAACCAGCCCGACAACTCGGCCACCAGGCGGCGGCCCAGGTCCAGTTCCCCGTCGCTGACGACCTTGTCGCGCACGGCCTGGGCCACGGCGAGTACCTGCTTGTGCTCGCCGGCATGGCAACGGCGCGGGCCGAATCCCATGGCCTCCATCCAGGACTCCTCCTGGGCGAAGTGATGCCGGGTATGCTCGATCCATTCGTCCATGGCGGCCAGGAAACCGGCGTCGTCCGCACGCGCAACGGCATCCAGCAATTGCACGAACTCCGCATGGGTGGCGTCGGTAACCGGTTCGCCCAGCAGCAGGTGGGCAGGCAGGCCGTCGGTGGAAAGCTGGTCTTTGGGATCCATGGAAGGAGCTGGCGCGGCGGGCGGTTTGAAAAGAAACAGAAAGGATACCGAAATCAGCCCCGCGGTATCTGATATTGCGCAAATCGGCCCCGAACGCGCGGCAGGTTATGCTTCCTGTTGCGCCGCCACCGGCGACACCCCTGAGCCAAGCCTTCTTCGATGCCACGACTGATCTTCTTTTGCGGCCATGCCGGCACCGGCAAGTCCACCCTTGCTCATCGCCTGATCGGCCCGCTGATGCAGGCCACCGGCGAGCCGTTCTGCCTGCTCGACAAGGACACGCTGTACGGCCGCTACAGCGCGGCCGCCATGGCTGCCATCACCGGCGACCCGAACGACCGGGACAGCCCGGCCTACCTGGAAAACCTGCGCGATCCCGAATACCAGGGCCTGCTCGACACCGCGCGGGAAAACCTGGCACTCGGCATCAGCGTCCTGGTGGTCGGGCCCCTGTCACGCGAAGTCAAAGCCCATCAACTCCATGATCCGGCCTGGCTGAATGTGCCGGGCAACACCACCGTGCGCATCGTGTGGGTGCACCTGCCGGAGGACGAGGCCCACGACCGCATCGTACGGCGCGGCAATCCCAACGACGCCTACAAGCTCGCGCACTGGGATGCCTATCGCACGCGCCGCTTCATGCCGGAGCCGGCTGAATACCCGGAACTCATCTACTTCAGCAACCTCGCGCCCGCGGAGGGAGAAACGCAAGCGCTGCTGGGCGCGCTGAGCGCCTAGGCTTCGCCCCTGGCAATGGCGCCGATCGCGGCCGACGCCGCCACGAAACCGAACACCGCGGTCACGGCCACGGAAGAGCCAAAACCTGCGCAGGCCAGGCCCTGCGGACCCGCCGCAGGCGTCGCGGCAGCGGCCGGCGGCGCTTCGTCGATCTCGCAGGCCTGCTGTTCGGGCTCGGGATATTGCAGCGGCTCATCCGAATAGACCGCGGCAATGCCGAACTTCTTCTTCGGGTCGCGCGTAAAGCCCCAGTCCTTGCGCAGGTTCGCGCGCACCTTGGCAAGCAGCGGATCCTGGATGGTGCGGGCGAGATCGTCGATGCGCACGCGCGTCGGATCGAACTGGCCGCCCGCGCCGCCGCAGGTGATGACCGGCACGCCCTGCCGGCGCGCCCAGCCGAGCATCGCGGTCTTCACCCGCACCGCATCGATCGCGTCGATGACATAGTCGAGGCCAGTCCCGAGCAGTTCGGCGACGTTGTCGAGCGTGACGAAGTCATCGACCTGCGTGACCTGGCAGCGCGGGTTGATCGCCAGGACTCGCTCGGCCATGGCCTCGACCTTGGCGCGGCCGTACGCATCGCCGAGCGCATGGATCTGCCGGTTGGTATTGGACAGAGCGATGTGGTCCAGGTCAATCAGCGTGATGCGCCCGACCGCATTGCGCGCCAGCGCCTCGGCAGCCCAGCTGCCGACGCCGCCGATGCCCACCACGCAAACGCTGGCGGCCTCCAGCCGGGCCAGACCGGCATTGCCATAGAGCCGGGCGACGCCGCCGAAGCGGCGGTGGTAATCATCGTCGGCCGGGCTTTCGTGGGTCAGCGGCTCGGGCAAACCCGGCAGGTCGGTCAGGGAGGGGACAGCGTCGTTCATGCTGGCGGCGGGCTGGAAATCGGGCGGAAAAACCGAGCGGAAAAACGTGCAGGCGCGCACATGCCGCGCACGCCACCCTGTCAGCCATAGCCCGACAGGTAAGCAAAGCGCGCAACTATACAATAGACATAGTGTCCCGTCCGCCGCATAAGTTGCAGATGCCGGGCGCCCTCCTACAGGAGACACCCCATGCCGGTGCACCGCAAGGTCATTCTCTGGACAGTGCTTACGCCGATCCTGCTGATTGCCCTGCTGGTCATCCTGATCCTGACCTTCGACTGGAACCGCCTGAAGCCCTGGCTAAACGAGCGCGTGTCGGAGGCCATCGGTCGCCCGTTCGCGATCAATGGCGACCTTACCGTCACCTGGCGCACGGGCGAGGGGGAAACCGGCTGGCATACGCTGGTGCCGTGGCCCCGGCTGTCGGCGCGCGACATCACCATCGGCAACCCGGACTGGGCCAAGGCGCCGAACATCGGGACGGTGCGCGAGCTGATCTTCGTGCTGCGCCCGGTGCCGCTGCTGACACACGAGATCGCGGTGCCGACCATCGTGATCGACAGCCCCGCGGTGTGGCTCGAACGGCTGGCCGACAACCGCAATAACTGGACCTTCGACACCGGCCCGAAAACCGGGAAGTCCCCCTGGCATCTCGATATCGGCGAAGTGGTGCTGGCACGCGGCAACCTGGCACTGTCCGACCAGGCGCAGAAGATCGAGCTCCAGGCGACAGTCGACACTGTCGGAGATGGCTCGCTTTATGACAAGGCACGAGACGGCGCGCTGGTCGCGCCGGAAGTCGCGGCAGCGGCCAGCGAATCGGCGCCGGGTGCGGCGAGCGCACCGCCCGCTTCCGGACCACCGGCTAATGCCGTGGCCGGCAACCAGCGCTATGGCCTGCGCTGGAAGGCCACCGGCCGGTATAACGAGGCGACTATCAACGCGAGCGGCAAGGCCGGTAATGTGCTCAGCCTGCGCAATATCAACCTGCCCTATCCGCTGCTGGCTGACGTGCGCGTCGGTGCGACCCGGGCCGTCATCGAGGGCACGCTGACCAACCCTGCGCACCTCGCCGCGCTGGATGTCCATCTGCAGTTGCAGGGCGACAGCATGGCCAAGCTGTACGCGCTGACTGGCATCGTGCTCCCGTCCACGCCGCCATACGAAACGCGCGGCCGGCTCGTGGCAACGATCCACAAGGGCGCCTCGGTTTATGAGTACCGCGGCTTTACCGGCCGCGTCGGCGGCAGCGACCTGAGCGGTACGCTGACCTTCACGCAGCGCGCGCCGCGGCCGCTGCTGGAGGGCAAGCTGGTCTCCAACGAACTGCGCTTCGTCGACCTGGCACCGCTGATCGGCGCCAACGCGAAGCCGGGCAAGGCAGCGCCAGACAGCAATGTGCGCCAGCCGGCCGACAAGGCGCTGCCAGTGGCGCCGTTCCGCACCGAGCGCTGGGATGCGATCGATGCCGACGTGCACTTCACCGGCAAGCGGATCATCCGCGACGAACGGCTGCCGGTCACCGACCTCGTGACGCACCTGAAGCTGAAGGATGCCGTGGTGCTGCTGGACCCGCTCAACTTCGGCGTGGCCGACGGCGATCTCACGTCCACTATCCGCCTCGACGGCAAGCGCGAGCCGATGGGCGCCATGATCGACATGCGCGCGCGTCACCTCAAGCTCAAGCAGCTTTTCCCGACCGTGCAGTCAATGCGGGCCAGCATCGGCGAGATCAACGGCAGCGCCAAGCTGTCTGCCGCAGGCAATTCGGTGGGGGCGTTGCTGGGATCCTCCAACGGCGAAGCCAAGCTGCTCATCGAGAACGGCACCGTGAGCAAGTTCCTGCTGGAGGCAATGGGCCTGAACCTCGGCAGCGTGATCATTTCCAAGCTGTTCGGCGACAAGCCCGTACAGATCAACTGCGGCGTCAGCGATTTCGCCTTCACCAACGGCATCGCGCGGGCGCGTACCTTCGTGCTGGACACGCAAGACGCAGAGATCGTCACCGAAGGTGCGGTCGACCTCAACAGCGAAAAGCTGGCAATGACGATCCATCCGGACTCCAAGGGCGTGCGGATCCTCTCGCTGCGCTCGCCGCTCTATGTGGGCGGCACGCTGAAGAAGCCACGTGTAAGCCCCGATTTCGGCGTGCTCGCGCTGCGGGCCGGGGGAGCGCTGGCGTTGGCACTGGCGGCGCCGGTGGCCACGGCAGTGGTGCCGCTGGTGGATTTGTCGTCGTCGAAGGAAAACCATTGCGGCCAGCTGCTCGCGGAGCTGGGTAAGAAGCCGGCCGCGCCGCCCCCCGGCAAGACCTACCGCGATCCGAAGGCTCCGGGCGCGGCCAGCGCGGTCGCATCCGAATTGCGCAAGCCTGGACAGCCGGGCGCCGCCGAACAGGCCAAGCAGGTCCATCAGGCGCAGGAAGGCCGTACCGTACCGGGCCAGCAGGCGGCCGACGGCGCCCGGCCCCCGGCGCCCCAGCCTGCGGCGCCGGCCAACCGCCCGGCGAACGACACCGAGCTGTACCGGGGCGGCTGATACCCTCGCACCGTCAGCGCAGCAAATTCACAACACTTGTGCATGAATTCGCCGCACTGCGCGATTCGCGCGTTGTGCCATGCGCACGGCCGGCGCATAATTAAACGGCCATTTACAAGATGTATCAAACAAATGGCACACTCCGGGTGCCGGCAACGGCGCCCTTCCGAAGGTGCGGCCTGTGGCCGCCCTTGTTTTTTTGTTGCCCGTCGCAAGTCGGCAACAAAATCCGAATCTACCGCCCGCCCCCATGACGCTGCCACATGCCGCCGTCCCGCCGATCAGCTGGCTGATCGCGCTGACGGTGTGCAATCACGTGGCGTTCAATGCGAGCCGCGTGGTGGTGTCCTTGTTTGCCATCTCACTTAAGGCGTCGACCGTTACGCTGGGCTTGCTGATGTCGCTCTATGCGCTGCTGCCCATGCTGCTCGCGATCCGCGCCGGCAAGCGCATCGACGAGATCGGTCCGCGCAAGCCGATGACGGCGGGCTCGCTGATGGTCGTGGCCGGCACGCTGTTGCCGGCCGTGTGGCAGGAGATCGCCGCGCTGTACTTCTCCTGCGCGCTGATCGGCGTGGGCTTCATGCTGGTCCAGGTGGCGATGCAATTGCTGATCGGCCAGGTATCCACCAACGACACGCGCCTGCGCAACTACACGCTGCATGCGCTTGGATTGTCGGTGTCGGGCACGCTCGGGCCGGTCGTGATGGGCTATGTGATCGAGCATGCCGGGTTCCGGCCCGCATTCCTCGTGCTGGTGGTGGTCGCGCTGGCCGGCCAGGCCGGGCTGCAGTGGGTACGTCCGCGCCTGCCCGCGCGGGGCGGCAATGCCGGGCGCATCGCCATCGAAGACGGCAGCCGCCGCTCCACGCTGGACCTGCTGCAGTACCCGGAACTTCGCGCAGTCTTTGTCGCCAGCGCGGTGCTGTCGGCCGCCTGGGACCTGCACGCGTTCCTGATCCCGATCCAGGGTTCGCGCATCGGCCTGTCGCCGTCATCGATCGGCTGGGTGCTGGGGGCCTTCGCAATCGCCACGTTCGCGATTCGCGTGGCCATGCCGATGGTGTCGCGCCGGCTGTCGGAGTGGAAGATCATCCGCATCGCGCTGATGTTGGGGGCAACGGCTTACCTGATCTACCCGTTCGTCACCCATTTCTGGATGATGTGCGGCCTGGCCTTCATCCTTGGCCTGGCGCTTGGCAGTGCCCAGCCCAATGTCATGAACATTCTCCACACGGCCTCGCCCAGCGGCCGTGCCGGCGAGGCATTGGGGCTGCGCTCTGCGGTCCTCAACACCAGCCAGGTGGTGTGGCCGCTCACGTTCGGCGTGGTCGGCACGGCACTGGGCATGCTGCCCATCTTTCTTTCCATGGCGGGCGCCATGGGCATGGCCGGCCTCTACTCACGGCGGCAGGCACGCGCCGCACAAGCAGAATTTTCTCCGCCGACGCATTGATTTGCCGGCACACAAATGCGGCTTGCAGCGCATTCGCTATACTCAAATCAACCGGATTTCCGGCTGATTCCAACCGAATGCGACATGACTCAACTCGCTGACCTCCGCCGTACCTATGTACTGGGCTCGCTGAACGAATCGGACGTGGCGGCCGATCCGATCGCCCAGTTCAAACGCTGGTTCGATGAGGCTGTCACCGCCAAGCTCCCCGAGCCCAATGCGATGACGCTGGCCACCGTCGGCGCCGACGGCCAACCTTCGGCACGTATCGTGCTTCTCAAGGGCATGGACGACAAAGGCTTCACGTTCTTTACCAATTACGAGAGCCGGAAAGGCCTCGACCTCGCCGCCAACCCACGCGCCGCGCTGCTGTTCCACTGGGTGCAGCTCGAGCGCCAGGTGCGCGTGGAAGGCCACGTCGAAAAAGTCGACGATGACGAGAGCGACGCGTACTACGCCACGCGCCCGCTGGGCTCCCGCCTCGGTGCCTGGGCTTCCGAACAGAGCAGGGAAGTCGCGGGCCGCGATGTGCTCGAGCAACGTGAATCCGAGTACCGTGCCAAGTTCGGCGAGAACCCGCCCCGCCCGGCACACTGGGGCGGCTACCGCCTGGTTCCCACCGCGCTCGAATTCTGGCAGGGCCGGCCGTCGCGCCTGCATGACCGCATCGCCTATCGGCTGGACGCCGCTGACGGCTGGAAGATCGTGCGGCTGTCGCCCTGACGGCTGTGCTGCACATAGTGGCGAATTGTCCTAAAGTGGGATAAGCGTCGCTTTGGGAATGTGTCGGACACCGCGTGGCGCAATGTTCACGCGGCTTGCCTGAGCACGCCCGCTGCCGCGACCAAGCCGCGCCGGGCCGTGACTGCCCTGCTTGTCATCGCCCCCGGCGCCTTCGTTCGTCACATGTGCCGCAACGACAGGAGGTAACGCGCATGTTCTTCAAGCAAGCCCTCGACAAGCAACTGGACAACTGGATCGCCGACTTGCGCGAGCACGCCAACCTGCCCGTCAAGCTTCGCCTGTGGAATGGCAGCGAGTACCCGTTGGGACGTTTCGACAAGCCGGACGTGACGCTGACGGTGCGCGAGGCAGGCGCCCTGCCCCTGCTGTTCACGCCTAGCCTGGACAATCTGGGTGAAGCCTATGTCCAGGAGAAGATCGACCTTGACGGCAAGCTCACCGACATCATCGACGTGGGCTACCGCTTCTCGGCGGCGGCCAAGCGGCGCGCCGGCGGCGCACTGGCCAAGGTGGCCCGCCATTTCACGCACACCAGGCAGGAAGACAAGAACTCGATCCAGTACCACTACGACGTGTCCAATGAGTTCTATGGCCAGTGGCTGGACCCGAACATGGTCTATTCGTGCGCGTATTTCGAACAGGGCAATGAGGATCTTGCCACCGCCCAGCTCAAGAAGATCGACCACATCCTGACCAAGATCCGCTTGCAGCCGGGCCATACGCTGCTGGATATCGGCTGCGGCTGGGGCGCGCTGGTGCTGCGCGCCGCGCAGAAATTCGGCGCGCGCTGCGTCGGCATCACGCTGTCGCAGAACCAGTTCGAGCTGGCCACCGCGCGTGTCATGGCGGCAGGCCTGTCGGACCGGATCGAGATCCGCCTGCAGGACTACCGGGACATCACCGGCACGTTCGATCGCATCACCAGCGTCGGCATGTTCGAGCACGTGGGCAAGAAGAACCTCCCCGGCTATTTCGGACGCATGCGCGAGCTGCTGGCCGACAACGGCATCGCCATGAACCACGGCATCACGGTGCCCGACCCGAGCGACACGCCGATGGACGGTTCCGAGTTCATGGACCGCTACGTGTTTCCGCAAGGCGAACTGCCGCACATCGGGCTGGTGCTGAAGACCATGCAGGAAGGCGGGCTGGAAGCATTTGACGTGGAGCTGTTGCGCCGCCATTATGCGCAGACCTTGCGGCACTGGGCCGACAACTTCGAAGCCCACGCAAGCGCCATCCGCGATATGGTGGGCGAGAAGAAGTACCGCATCTGGCGCGTCTACCTGGCAGGCTGCGCGCACGCCTTCGACACCGACCAGATGTCGATCTACCAGGTCGTGTGCCATAAGGCGGGCAACCCGTCGTCGGCCATCCCCTGGTCGCGCCGCTATATCTACGACCATCCGATTGGCCAGAAAGATTGACTGAAGACCTGTTTGGCGAGCGGCTCCCGCCAGCCTCGCCACCACCGCGCGCCGCCGACGGCGGCGCTGCGGGCACCTCGAGCAGACCCTCGCGCGGCAAATCCGTCCTGCCGGCACGGCTCGATCCCTCGCTGGATGCGCTGGCGAAGCAGCTGCCGCCCAACCTGTATCTCGGCACCTCGTCGTGGTCCTACAACGGCTGGAACGGACTGGTCTATGACGGCGATTACAGCGACAGCCTGCTCTCGCGCAAAGGTCTTGCCGCTTACTCGCGGCACCCGCTGCTGCGCGCGGCTGGCATCGACCGCGGCTTTTATGGCCCGATCCCGCTGGCTGACTATCTGTCGTACGCATCCCAGGTACCGGAGTCATTCCGCTTCCTGGTGAAAGCGCCTGCCAGCGTCTGCGATGCGTGGCTGCGCGGATCGGACGGCGCCGGACGGCTGGCCAATGCTGCCTTCCTGGATGCCGGCATCGCCATCCGCGACTTCATCACGCCAGCTACCAGCGGACTGGGCACCAAATGCGGCCCGCTGTTGTTCCAGCTCTCGCCGCTAGGCAGCCTGGCCAGTGACGGCGCAGCCTTCCTCGAACGGCTCGATGGCTTTCTTGCCGCGTTGCCGCCGCTGGATCCGTCCATCACACCGCATGCCTGCTACGCCGTGGAGATGCGCGACCCGGTCCTGCTGACGCCGCGCTACATCAAGCTGCTGCGCAGGCACGGTGTGCGCTTCTGCCTGTCGGCGCGTGACCGGCTGCCGCCGGTGCACCGCCAGGCTTCGGCCCAGGCCTTGATGGATGCCGACGCGCCCGGGCCGCTGGTGTTGCGCTGGATGCTCCATGCCGGCCGGCCATACGAAGTGGCCGAGTCGATCTACTCGCCGTTCAATCGCCTGGTGGATGAAGATCCCGAAACACGCGAAGCCATCGCCGACCTGGTCGTGCGCACGCTGCGCGCCGGCCAGAGCGCGACCGTCATCATCAGCAACAAGGCCGAGGGCTGCGCACCGCTGACGTGCGTGCGCCTGGCCGAAGCAATCGCCGCACGCCTGTAAGCGTGCGCCGCTGTTGGCTAGCGGCGCAACTTGCCCGCGAACCGCTCGCGGAACTTGGCCAGCTTCGGCGAAATGATGAACGCGCAGTACCCCTGGCTCGGATGATCCTGGAAATAATTCTGGTGGCTGGCCTCGGCGCGCCAGTAGGGCTGCTCCGGTTCGATCTGCGTCACGATGGGCGCATCGAAGGTCTTGTTGGCGACCAGCTCCCGCATGACGTACTCGGCCACGGCACGCTGCGCTTCGGAGTGCGTGAAGATGACGGAGCGGTACTGCGGGCCCACGTCATTGCCCTGCCGGTTCAAGGTGGTCGGATCATGGATCGCGAAGAAGATCTCGATGATCTCGCGAAAGTTGATGACGGCCGGGTCGAATGTCACCCGAACGACCTCGGCGTGACCGGTATCGCCCTCGCTGACCTGCTGATAGGTCGGATGGCTGACATGCCCCCCGGTATAGCCGGATTCCACCGCGCGCACGCCGTTCACTTGCTGGTACACCGCTTCGAGGCACCAGAAGCATCCTCCACCCAGCGTCGCCGTCTCCAGTTCGTGTTCCATGCTCGCCGCCCCCCCCCGGGATCCATGCGTTGTGTCGACCTGCCGACCTTAAGCATAAGCGCAGATAAGGCAAGTTGCCTGCGGCTTAACCGCCCCGGGCGAGCCGTAGTGCGGCCCGCCCGGCGCAGCGAGTTTCCAAACCCGTTACAATTCTCAAGAATCTGTCGCCGACTGGCCACATCGTTGCACCGCGCGGCATCGAAGCGCGGGCGCGAAAATCCTTGCCTCCAGCGTTACCTGGCACACCGAGGCCAGTGCGCAGACGGGCCGATCTTGTCCCTGTCGCCGCGACCCCCAACTATGAATCATCATGACCGCCAGTGGAGCCCTTGCGATGGGCATGCCTGAAGTCCCGGCGCGGAAGGCCAGACAGGCCGCATCGCCGGATTTCGATTCCTCGCATTTCCGCCGCACGCTGTCGCAGTTCGCGACCGGCGTGACGATCATTACCACGCGCGCGAGTGCCGCATCCGTGGCCGCGGGGGCGCCGCCGTTTATCGGCATCACGGCCAGTTCGTTCAATTCGGTTTCGCTCGATCCGCCGCTGGTACTGTGGAGCATGGCCACGCGCGCCAACAGCCTGCCGATGTTCCGCGACGGCTCGCACTACATCGTCAACGTACTGTCGGCATCGCAACTCGACCTGTGCAAGCGCTTCTCCACCCTCAAGGGCGATCGCTTCGCGGGCGTCGATTACCGCTTGTCCGAAAATGGCCTGCCGATCCTTGGCAATGCCCTCGCCTGGTTCGAGTGCCACAATCGCAGCCGCTATGACGAAGGCGACCACGTCATCTTTGTCGGTGAAGTCGAGCGCTGCGGCGTGCTCGACAGCAATGAACCGCCGCTGGTCTTCCAGAACGGCATCTTTTCGACCACCTCGCCCCTGGAAGACTGACGGCCCCGGCGCCGTCCTGCCGCAGCCTCCCCTCAAGTTCCCGCTGGATCCGCGGCCTTCAGCACGGCCAGCGGCGAACTGTCCGTCTTGATCCGCTGCAGCACGATGTTCGAGCGGATGTCCATCACCCCGGGCGTGCGGTACAGCCGGTTCACGATGAAATCCGAGTAGTGCTTCAGGTTGCGCGCCTGCACCCGCAGGATGTAGTTGCTGTCGCCGGTGATGATGTAGGCCGAGAGCACCTCGGGCCACGCCTGCACTGCCGCGATGAAGGTATCGTGCCAGCCTTCCACGTCGTGCCGCATCGAGACCTGCACGATCGCTTCCAGCTCCAGCCCGAGCCGCTCGGCGTCGAACCAGGCGCGGTAGCCGCCGATCACACCTGACTCTTCCAGCAGCCGCACGCGCCGCAGGCATGCCGACGGCGACAGGGCTACGCGGTCGGCCAGGTCCTGATTGCTGATGCGGCCGTGCTCCTGGAGGCACTCGAGAATGCGCAGATCTATGGGATCGAGATTCATTCGAATATTCCAGCATTATTTAATGGCATTGTCGAATTTTATGCGAAATCTGCCACCTTACACAGTGGATTTCGCAAGCCTCTTGCCGGTTTTTTTGACTATCATGCCGTCATCGAGGACGACACCGGCGCCGCCCAACGGTAGCCGTGCAGACATGACAAACCGCCCCGCCATGCCCGCCGACAGCCGCAAGCTGTGGGACATCAGCCCCCCACTTTCGCCCGCCACGCCCGTCTGGCCCGGCGACACCCCGTTCCAGCAGGAAGCGGCCTGGCAGATCGATGAACACTGCCCGGTGAATGTGGGCCGCATCACGCTGTCGCCGCACACCGGCGCGCATGCGGATGCGCCGCTGCACTATGCCGTGGATGGCGCGCCGATCGGTGCCGTGGCACTGGAGCCTTATCTGGGGCGCTGCCGCGTGATCGATTGCGTGGGCGCCACGCCAGTCGTCGCGCCGCATCACGTGGAGCACGCACTGGACGCCCTGCCGCCGCGCGTGCTGCTGCGCACCTATGCGCGCGCGCCACTCGAACAATGGGACGCCGGCTTCTGCGCCGTGGCGCCGGAAACCATCGCGCTGCTCGCCGCGCACGGCGTGCAGCTGGTCGGCATCGACACGCCGTCGCTGGACCCGCAGGAATCCAAGACCATGGATGCGCACAACGCCGTGCGCCGCCATGGCCTGGCCATCCTGGAAGGCCTGGTGCTCGATGGCGTCGCCGAAGGCGACTACGAACTGATCGCGCTGCCGCTGCGCTTTGCCGGGCTCGATGCCAGCCCGGTGCGCGCCGTGCTGCGCAGCCTTGGCTGAATACACCTGAATATCCCCCGCAATCCCTTTGCCTCTTTCCGACATGACCGCACTGACCCGCGAGCAATGCCTGTTGCTCGACCAGCAAGACCCCCTGCGCGCATTGCGCGAACAGTTCGCGCTGCCTGATGGCGTGATCTATCTCGATGGCAATTCGCTGGGCGCGCGGCCGCGCGCCTCGGCCGCGCGCGCCGCCGAAGTCGTCAGCGAGGAATGGGGCACGGGCCTGATCCGCAGCTGGAACACCGCCGGCTGGTTCGAACTGCCGCAGCGGCTGGGCAACAAGCTGGCTCCGCTGGTCGGCGCCGGCGAGAACGAAGTGGTGGTCACCGACACCACGTCCATCAACCTGTTCAAGGTACTGGCCGCCGCGCTGCGCGTGCAGGCCACGCGCGATCCTTCGCGCAAGGTGATCGTGTCCGAAGCCAGCAACTTCCCGACCGACCTGTATATCGCGCAGGGCCTGGCCGACCTGCTGCAGCAGGGCTACTCGCTGCGCCTGGTGAATTCGCCGGCTGAGATCGACGCCGCCGTCGGCCCGGATACCGCCGTGCTGATGCTCACGCACGTCAACTACCAGAGCGGCGAGATGCTCGACATGGCCGCGCTGACCGAACTCGCGCATGCGCGCGGCGCGCTGACCGTGTGGGACCTGTGCCATTCGGCCGGCGCCGTGCCCGTGGCACTGAACGCGTCGAAGGCTGACTACGCGATCGGCTGCACCTACAAGTACCTCAACGGCGGCCCGGGCTCGCCGGCCTTCGTCTGGGTGGCACCCGCGCTGCGCGACGCCTTCTGGCAGCCGCTGTCGGGCTGGTGGGGCCACGCCGCGCCGTTCGCCATGGAACCGCAATACCGTCCGGTCGACGGCGTGCGCCGCTTCCTGTGCGGCACGCAGCCGATCACGTCGATGGCCATGGTCGAGTGCGGCCTCGATGTCTTCGCGCAGACCGATATGTCCGCCCTGCGCACCAAGTCGCTGCAGTTGACCGACCTGTTCATCGCGCTGGTGGAAGAGCGCTGCCGCCACCATCCGCTCGCGCTGGTCACGCCGCGCGAGCATGCGCGCCGCGGCAGCCAGGTCAGCTTCGAACACCCGGAAGGCTATGCCGTGATGCAGGCCCTGATCGAGCGCGGCGTGATCGGCGACTACCGCGAGCCGCGCATCATCCGCTTCGGCTTCACGCCGCTGTACACGAGCTTTACCGAAGTCTGGGACGCCGTGGAAACGCTGCGCGACGTGCTCGACACGCAAACCTACCGGGACGCGCGCTTCCATGCCCGTGGCGCGGTGACCTGAGCGGAGCAGATCATGAGTGAATTCAAGGGATGCCCGATGTCGGGCTCGGCACGGCAGGACAAGGACGACGACCGCTGGCACGGTGCGCAGATGGATTTCGCCAAGGACATGAGCTACGGCGACTACCTCGGCCTGGACCAGATCCTGAGCGCGCAGCATCCGCTCTCGCCGGACCACAACGAGATGCTCTTCATCGTGCAGCACCAGACCACGGAGCTGTGGATGAAGCTGATGCTGCACGAGCTGCGCGCGGCGCGCGCATCGGTGCGCGAAGACACGCTGCCGCCGGCCTTCAAGATGCTGACGCGCGTGTCGCGCATCATGGACCAGCTCGTGCAGGCGTGGAACGTGCTGGCCACCATGACTCCGCCGGAGTACTCGGCGATGCGGCCCTACCTGGGCATGTCGTCAGGGTTCCAGTCGTACCAGTACCGCGAGATCGAGTTCATCCTCGGCAACAAGAACGCGGCGATGCTGCGTCCGCATGCGCACCGGGCGGAGCACCTGGCGCTGGTGGAGACGGCACTGAAGACACCGTCGCTGTATGACGAGGCCATCCGCCTGATGGCGCGCCGCGGCTTTACCATCGACGCCGATTGCGTCGAGCGTGACTGGACCCAGCCGACCTCCTACAACGCCTCGGTCGAGGCGGCGTGGCTCGAGGTCTACCGCAATCCGAACGCGCACTGGGAACTCTATGAACTCGGCGAGAAGTTTGTCGACCTGGAGGACTCGTTCCGCCAATGGCGCTTCCGCCATGTGACCACGGTCGAGCGCGTGATCGGCTTCAAGCGTGGCACCGGCGGCACCGAAGGCGTCAGCTACCTGCGCAAGATGCTCGACGTGGTGCTGTTCCCGGAGTTGTGGAAGCTGCGCACCGACCTGTAAGCGCAGCCCGCCGCGGGCCCGGCCTCAGCCGGCCGGGTCCGACAGCCGCGCCGCCAGCGCCTTCAGCGCGGGCGCCAGGGTCTCGTGGAACACGGTCTCTTCCACGGTCCCATACGACGCACTGCAGCTCAGCATGTGCAACTCCTTCTCCCCCACCGGCCGGAATGCCACCGCACAGGCATGGATGGCGGGGTGCCAGTCGCGGAACGAGGACGAATAGCCGCGGCGCTCCGCGTCCTCCAGCGCGACGCGCATCGGCGCCTCCTGTTGCTTCCACTGCTCCGGAAATGCCTGGCTGAACTCGTCCAGCACGCGCTCGCGCCGGGCCGGCGGCAGCGCCGCCAGGTAGGCGCGCCCCATCGAGCTGGATACCAGCGAGAGCCGCGAGCCCACGCCCAGCCCCAGCATCACGCCCGCGTCATTACGGATCGACTCTAAGTAGATCACCTCCATGCGCTCGCGTTTGCCCAGCGACACCGAAACCCCATAGGACTGCGCGAACGCCAGCATGTGCGGACGCGCCAGCGTCACCACGTCCGACGCGGACAGGTAGGCATAGCCCAGCGCCAGCACGCCCGCATCGAGCGCGTACTTGCCCAGGCTTTCGTCATAGCGCAGGTAGCCAAGCTGGACCAGCGTACCGGCCAGCCGGCTCACCGTGGCCTTGGGAAAGCCGGTGCGGCGTACGAATTCCTGGTTGCCCAGCATGGCTTCGCCGGTGCGGAAGCAGCGCAGCAGTTCCAGGCCGCGGGCCAGTGCGGTAACGAAGTTGGGGTCGCTCTCGCGCGCCGTGGGGGCGGACGTGGCGGGCGGGATGTCGGGAGAAAGGCTGCTCAAGGCTGGCTCCTGTGGGAGGTCGGCCGCCATGCGCGGCAATCGAACACGCTGGTGTTCATCCCGCTTGCATGGCGATCGCATTGCGATATACTAATCCAGCGGAACACAGTTCCGCAATGCGGAACCTCAAAATTCCACCGATTCCCGGGATTGCCGCTGAGACGGGCGCGCCACAAGCGCCTTGAAGCGGTGCCCCCGCTCTACCGAAGGAGACCTGCATGGCTGCCAACGCCGAATTCCACTGGGCCGATCCCCTGCTGCTGGACCAGCAACTGACCGCCGACGAGCGCATGATCCGCGACGCCGCCGCGGCGTATTGCCAGGACAAGCTGATGCCGCGCGTCCTTCAGTCGTTCCGCAATGAAAAGACCGATGTGGAAATCTTCCGCGAGATGGGCGAACTGGGCCTGCTCGGCCCGACCATCCCCGAGCAATACGGCGGCCCGGGCCTGAACTACGTCAGCTACGGTCTGATCGCGCGCGAAGTCGAGCGCGTGGATTCGGGCTACCGTTCGATGATGAGCGTGCAATCGTCGCTGGTGATGGTGCCGATCTATGAATTCGGCAGCGAAGCGCAGAAGCAGAAGTACCTGCCCAAGCTGGCCACCGGCGAGTGGATCGGCTGCTTCGGCCTGACCGAGCCGAACCACGGCTCCGACCCGGGCTCGATGGTCACCCGCGCCAAGAAGGTCGACGGCGGCTATGAGCTGACCGGCGCCAAGATGTGGATCACCAACTCGCCGATCGCCGACGTGTTCGTGGTGTGGGCCAAGCTGGCGGGCGAAGACGGCAAGGAAGATATCCGCGGCTTTATCCTGGAAAAGGGCTGGAAGGGCCTGAGCGCCCCGGCCATCCACGGCAAGGTCGGCCTGCGCACCTCGATCACCGGCGAAATCGTGCTCGACCAGGTCTTTGTACCGGAAGAGAACATCATGCCGGGCGTGAAGGGCCTGAAGGGTCCGTTCACCTGCCTGAACTCGGCCCGCTACGGCATCGCCTGGGGCGCGCTCGGCGCCGCCGAGTTCTGCTGGCACACCGCCCGCCAGTACACGCTGGACCGCAAGCAGTTCGGCCGCCCCCTGGCCCAGACGCAGCTCGTGCAGAAGAAGCTGGCCGACATGCAGACCGAGATCACGCTGGGCCTGCAGGGCTGCCTGCGCCTGGGCCGCATGAAGGACGAAGGCACCGCGGCAGTCGAGATCACCTCGATCATGAAGCGCAACTCGTGCGGCAAGTCGCTGGACATCGCCCGCGTGGCGCGCGACATGCTCGGCGGCAACGGTATCTCGGACGAATTCGGCGTGATCCGCCACGTGGTGAACCTGGAAGTGGTCAACACCTACGAAGGCACGCACGACATCCATGCGCTGATCCTGGGCCGCGCCCAGACCGGCCTCCAGGCATTCTTCTGAACAAGGTCCACCACGCCTTGTCGACAGGAATTCCGGAATAAAAAAGCCCGGCTGCGAAGCCGGGCGAAGCACACTACCAAGGAGACGACGAGGCTGCCCCCGTCGATAAAACACCTGTCCTGAACGCCGGCCCCGCACCATGCGGGGCCGCGTTCATTTGTTCGGTTGCGGCGTGAGGCGCAGGTAGGGGCGCACCGCCTTGTAGCCTTTCGGGAATTTCTCGCGGATCACCGCCTCATCCTTCAGCGAAGGGACGATCACCACGTCATCGCCGTCCTGCCAGTTGCCGGGCGTGGCCACGCTGTGACTGTCCGTGAGCTGCAGCGAATCGATGACGCGCAGGATCTCGTTGAAGTTGCGCCCGGTACTGGCCGGATAGGTGATGATCAGGCGCACCTTCTTCTTCGGATCGATGATGAACAGCGAGCGCACCGTCAGGGTCTCGTTCGCGTTCGGGTGGATCATGTCGTACAACTGGGAGACCTTGCGGTCGCCATCGGCCAGGATCGGGAAATTGACCGTGGTGGACTGCGTCTCGTTGATGTCCCGGATCCAGCCCTGGTGGGATTCGACGCCATCCACCGACAGGGCGATCGCCTTCACGCCGCGGCGCGCGAACTCGTCCTTGAGCTTTGCGGTCAGGCCCAGTTCCGTGGTGCACACCGGCGTATAGTCGGCCGGATGCGAGAACAGCACGCCCCAGCCCTCACCCAGCCAGTCGTGGAAGCGAATGCGGCCTTCGCTGGAATCCTGCTCGAAGTCGGGGGCGAGGTCGCCCAGGCGCAATGCCATGCTCTGTCTCCTGAAAAAAAGCGTGGAACCAGAGTATCCGGATTGCGATCGAACCCAAACGAATATAAAGTCACTACAAAATCACTCCAGGTCATATAGCGCGGCGCCGGGGCGTGCGCCGCCAGATCGCAATGATTTTCCCTTGATGGCGACGTGGTCTTGAAACCACGGGTACCCGCCACATATGCTAAGTAACAGACAAGACGTGCCGTTACTCTCGCAAGCAAGGCAAAATGTCAGAAACTGCACAATCCGAACCAACCGCCCGCAAACAGGAGAAACTGATGAGCGATGTCAAGACCGTTCTGTCCGACGCTGAAGAACTGCTGAAGCAAGCAGCGTCGACCACCGGCGAAAAGGCTGCCGAACTGCGCGAGCGTGGCATGGGCCTGCTGAAGCAAGCCAAGGAAAAGGCCCAGGACCTGCAAGACGCCGTGGTCACCAAGAGCAAGGCAGCCGCGCGCGCGACCGATGACTACGTGCACGATCATCCGTGGCGTGCAGTCGGCGCGGCAGCTGGCGTAGGCCTGCTGATCGGTCTGCTGCTGAATCGCAAGTAAGGCTGCACCGCTCGCGGCGCCCCGGCGCCGCGGCAACACTGGCAATGCCCGTCATCGCGAGCGGGCATGCCGTTAGCCCGGGCCCGGGCACGATGGCTTGTGCCTTCCGGGCTTCGCCCGCTGAAAGGCGCGACCGGCAAGTGCCTGCGCGCCGTTCCCTCGCCGGAGCCGCATGAGCGAACCCTCTCCCTCACCCAAGTTGCTGGAATCCGTGCGCAACCTGGCCAGCTCGCTGGTTGCGATGGTCCAGACGCGCCTGGAACTGGCCAGCGTCGAATTCGCCGAAGAGCGCGCCCGGCTGATGAAGGTCGGCCTGCTGGCCTGCTTCGGCCTGGTCTTCTTCGGGATCGCGCTGGTGACCTTCACCGCGCTGATCGCCATCCTGTTCTGGGACACCTACCGCTGGCAGGCGCTGGTGGCGCTGGTGGTCGCCTACCTGGTCCTGTCCGCCGGCTGCCTGGGATATGCCCGCCGCCTGGTGCGCACTGCCCCGCCGATGTTCGAGGCAACACTGGCGGAAATCGACAAAGACCGCGAGACCCTGCGCCGATGACTACTCCGGAATCCGGGCCAGACGCCGTCAAGGCGCCCCGCCGCGAACACCTGCGCCCCGTGCGCTACGCGCGTGAAGTGCGCCTGCCGCTCGAAGTCCGCAAGGAACTGCTGCTGACCCGAGCCGAACTGGAACGCCATGACCTGCTGAAGGCCCTGCACGAGGTAAGAGGCGGCGCCAGGCGTTTGGGCAGCTTCGCCAGCTGGTTGCCGCGCGCGGTGCGGCCGGGTTCGTGGATGAAGCTGCTGGGCCTGGCCCAGGACTATCCGCTGCTCAGCACGGCCGTCACCCTCGCGCTGCCACTGCTGCGGCGCACGCCCCTGCTGCGCTGGACCTGGAAGGCGTCCAAGCTCGGCATGGCAGCCGGCGCCGCCTACTGGGCCTACAACGCGTGGCGCCAGGCCAAGAGCCAGGCGGTGCCGCCGGCCGACACCGGCAGCGCCAGGGCACCGCAGGACACAGGCTTCCGCGACCCGCTCGTACCCTAGCCGGGCATTACGGCATCAGGGCCGCCTGGCCCTGCCCCTCATCGATCGCGGCCAGCTCCCGACGCGGTCCTGATGCGAATGGCCTGGGCACCGCAACGTGATGCCCCTGCGCGAAATCCACGCCAAGTTCGCGCAGCCGCGCCAGCATGGCCTCGCTCTCCACATACTCGGCGATGGTCTTCTTGCCAGTGGCATGGCCAATGCGCTGGATGACCTCCACCATCACCTGCTTGACAGGATCGTCCAGCATTTCGCGCACGAAACTGCCATCGATCTTCAGGTAGGCTGCCGGCAGGTGCTTCAGGTAGATGAACGACGCCATGCCCGCGCCAAAGTCGTCCAGCGCAAACGCGCAGCCCAGTTCCTGCATCTGCTCGATAAACGCCGCCGCCTGCGTCAGGTTGGCAATCGCCGCGGTTTCGGTGATCTCGAAGCAGATGCCGCTTAGTGCGATGCCGGCACGTTGCGCCTGCTCGCGGACAAACGCCGGGAACTGGACATCGGCCAGTGACGACGCGGACAGATTGATGGCGCACAACTCGATATCCTCGCCGCATTCCGCCCGCCGATGCGCCAGTGCGGCAAACGCGGTCTCGACCACCCAGCGGTCGATCATCGGCATGAGGTTGTAGCGTTCGCAAGCGGGCACGAACGCCATCGGGGGCACAAGCTGGTTGCGCTCGTCCACCATGCGCAGTAGCAGTTCGACATGGCGGCCACCGCGCCCATCGCTGCGCAGCGGGATGATTTCCTGCGCGTAGAGGCAGAACCGGCCGGCGGCCAGCGCCGCATGCACCCGGCTGACCCACTCCATCTCGCCATGGCGCGCCTGTACCACGCTGTCCTTGGGATGGTAGACCTGCACGCGATTGCGGCCGTTCTCCTTGGCCACATAGCACGCGGCGTCGGCAGCGCTGAGCGCCTCTGCCACGCCACCGGTACCGCTGTCCAGCACCACCAGGCCGATGCTGGCGCCAACGGCAAACGTACGCTGGCGGTGCGTGAAGCGGAACCCCGCCACCGCGCGCCGCAGCGCCTCGGCCTGCCGCTCGCCATCGGGCGCCACGCAATGCTCCAGCAGGATGCCGAACTCGTCGCCGCCCAGGCGTGCGAGCGTGTCGCCCTTGCGCAACTGGCCGCGCATGACCGCGGAGATCTGCCGGATCAGTTCGTCGCCCGCGGCATGCCCGCAGGTGTCGTTCACGACCTTGAACTGGTCCAGGTCGAGATACATCAGCGCGTGCGCGCCCCCAATCACCCCCATCCGCGCGATGGCCGCAGCCAGGCGACGCTCGAACTCGGTCCGGTTGACCAGGCCGGTCAGCGCGTCATGGCTGGCTTCGTGGGCCAGCCTCGCGGCATGCTCGCGCTCCTGGCTGACGTCGTGCAGGACCACGACGACACCGATCGCCTGCGCCGCGCGGTCACGGATCAGCGCCACCGATGGCTTGACGGCCACCGTACGCCCGCCGCGGCCGGTCAGCAGGGCCGTCACGCCGGTCCAGCGCTGCTGCAGCGCCAGCGCGACCAGCTTGCGCAATGGCGCCTCGCTCCCCTCTTCCAACAGGGCGCATACCTGTTCGAGCGGGCGTCCGCGGGCCTCGGCCTCGGTCCAGCCCGTCAGTGCTTCGGCTGCGGGATTCAGCGAATCGATCCGGCCCCAGACATCGGTGGTGACCACGGCGTCGCCGATCGCCTGCAACGTGACCTGGGCGCGCTCTTTCTCTGCGAACAGCTGTGCCTCGTAGCGCTTGTGCTCCGAGATGTCGGTAAGCGAGCCGGCCATGCGCATGGCCCGCCCGTCATCGCCGCGCACCAGCCGCCCGCGCGCACGTACCCACAGGTAGCGATCGCCGCGCGCACGCATGCGGAACTCGGCATCGTACGGCGTGCCGCGGCGCAGATGACCCAAGAGCTTGTGGTCGAGCACATTCACGTCAGCGGGATGGAGCAACCCGAGCAGCGTCTCGGGCGCCTGCGGCAACGCGTCCGGCTCGTACCCAAGCATCTGCGCGCAGCGCGGCGAGAAGTACAGCCTGCGGCTGCGCAGGTCCCAGTCCCACAGCCCGTCGTTGCTGCCGCCGACGGCCAGCTGCAGGCGCTCCTCGCTCTCGGCCAGCGCCGCGCGCAGGCTGCGCTCGCGGCGCAGCCGCCGGTGGGACAACAGGATCGCGGAGAGCAGCAGCGCAACCGCCACCACGGCGGTTCCAACGGTGAGCCCTTGCGTGACGCGCCGCGAAGCCTTGCCGAGCTGGTGCGAGAACGCGGACTCCAGCGGCGTCAGCCGTGCGTCAATGGCAACAATGCCCCGCAGCACCGGCTCCGTGCACCCCACGCCGCAGCCGGGTTGCGCCGCCAGTTGCCGCAGCACCAGCGCCTGCTCGTGAAGCGCCGCGATCTCGCGGTCTCCTTCCGCCCAGATCCGGATGGCGGCATCGACCTCTTCAACGTGGCGAAAATTGCGATACAGACGGATGATGCCCGCGATGTCATCGGGGTGGATGGCGCCAGCGAGAAAGCCCGCACGCGCGCGCTCGTAATCCGGCTTGTCGCGATCGAGCTCGATGCGGGCGCGGTGATCTCCCATCGGCACGGCAATGTCCGACAGGTAGGCCTGGAAGTCCGCCTCGTTACGGTCCTCGCCATAACGCAGCAAGTGCATGACGGCGTTCTTCTGGCCCTTGGACCATTCGCTCTCGCCCGCGACAAACGCACGCACGGCGGATAGAACGTCGACGCTGGCGATGGTGAACAGCGCCAGTGCAATGACCACGGGAACGAACGGCCAGATAACGCGCAATGCATGCACATCGCCTGGCAAAGACCTGCCTGCTTGCCGCATAGGACTTCCAACGGTTGTGGCGCTGACGGCGTGGCGGCGCCACCAGTGCTGCCAGGAACTCGGTTCATTGTCCGTGGCAGGACCGGCAATGTCTCTAACTCGAAGGGGTTAATGCGAGCAGGCTGTGCGGGCAGGCTCCGCGAAAAAACAAAAAGGGCCTGTGACTTGCGCCACAGGCCCTTCGTAATACTGGTGGGTCGTGCGTGACTCGAACACGCGACCAACGGATTAAAAGTCCGCTGCTCTACCGACTGAGCTAACGACCCGAAAAAACAGAACCGCGATTATAGTGACGTTCTTCCTGATGTGTCAAGCGTTGAGCGCCGATTCATGCAAATGCCATGCGCTCGAGACGCCATATCTGGTAGCGGAACGCAAGCACCGCGCCTGCAAGGATGCCAGCCAGCGCAATAAACGAGCCGATGGCCAGCGTCGATACCCCGGACAGTCCCTGCCCGACCGTGCACCCGAGCGCCGTCACGCCGCCGGCACCCATCAGGATGCCGCCGATCATATGGTTGGCCACGTCTTCCGCATTGCCAAACCCTTCCCAGCGGAAGGTGCGCGTGGCCAGCGCATAAGCCGCCGCTCCGGCGATCACGCCGAAGACGCTGACGATGCCGACGGTCAGCACCTTGCTCTTGTCGCTGAACATCATCAGCCAGTCCAGCGTGTAGGCATACGGCGCCACGAAACTGAGGCTTTCCATGCGGCCGCTGTTGGTGGCGACGAACACTTCCTCAAGCGTGTTGGGATCTTCCGCCACGTAGCCGAGATGGCCCGAGACGTACCACATGCCGACGATGATCAGCCCGACCGCGACGCCGCCGAGCAAGTTGTCGAAGGTGCGGAAGCCCCGCGCGGCCAGCGCCCATACCACGAGCGCACCGCCGAGCAGCAGGCCCAGGCCGAGCTGCAGCGCGCCGCGCGCCGCGCCGGTGCCCTGCGACAGCAGCGACGGCAGGTCTTGCGTGGTCGGGAGCGTGAGCGCGATGGCATCCACCGTGCTGACGCGCACCACGCCAAAGAGGCCGCGCAGCGTCATATAGGCCGACAGCCCCAGAAACACGAAGACCACCAGCGATTTGAGGTTGCCCGCGCCAATGCGCACCAGCGTCTTGCTGCCGCAGCCCGACGCCAGCACCATGCCGAAGCCAAACATCAGCCCGCCGGCCAGCGCAGACAGCCAGCCGAGCTTGCTCGTCGCGTAGATGGTCTTGGTCGGGTCGATCAGCCCGGCCCAGGCGAGCACGCCGGTGCCCATCATGGCCACGCCAACGGCCAGGCCCCACATGCGCATACGGCTCCAGTCGCCCATATTGACGATGTCCGAGACCGCGCCCATCGTGCAGAAGTGCGTGCGCTGCAGGATGGCGCCAAACAGGAAGGTCAGGGCAAACGTGCTCAGCAGCACGGTGCGCGAAAGCGCGTCGATATCTATCTCGGGCATGTCGGGGGCGATGAAAAGGCGGGTGGCGCGCTCAGGCGTTCTGGTAGCGGGTCGGGTCGGCAACGCCGGCCGCCTCGAAGCCAGCGCGGCGGATGCGGCAGGAATCGCAGACACCGCAGGCACGGCCGTCGTCGTCGGCCTGGTAGCACGACACCGTCAGGCTGTAGTCCACACCGAGGCCGATGCCCGCGCGGATGATCTCGGCCTTGGTCATGTCGATGATCGGCGCATGCACGCGGAACCGGTCACCCTCCACGCCCGCCTTGGTGGCGAGGTTGGCCAGCGTCTCGTAGGCCGCGACATACTCGGGGCGGCAGTCCGGGTAGCCCGAATAGTCCACCGCGTTGGCGCCGAAGAACAGGTCGCGCCCGCCGACGGCTTCAGCCCAGCCGAGCGCCAGCGACAGCATGATGGTGTTGCGCGCCGGCACATAGGTGATCGGGATGCCCGACGACGCGCCATCGGTCGGCACGTCGAACTTGTCGTCGGTCAGGGCCGAGCCGCCGAAGCGGCGCAGGTCCAGGTCGATGATCTCGTGGCGGACGGCGCCGAGCGCGCTGGCCACCTGTTTGGCGGCCTCCAGCTCCGAGGAATGGCGCTGGCCATAGCGCATCGACAACGCATAGGTCTCGAAGCCCTGGGCCTTGGCCATGGCAAGAACAGTGGCGGAATCTAGCCCGCCCGAAAGCAGGACAATGGCGCGTTTGGTCATGAGTGGCGGTCGCGCCGCACAAGCGGCACTCGGAAATTGCAGGCGAATCACGCATTTTAGCGCGGCTAGCAAAAAGGGCCCGCTTTCAGCGGGCCCTGCAGACTCTGACCGGTTCCGGCCGGCTTACTTCAGGGTCTTGAGCCGGTTGGTGGCGGCCTGCGCCCCTTCGGTGCCCGGATACTTGGCCACCACCTGCTCCAGCGTCTTGCGGGCCGCGGCCTTCTGGCCCGATTCGAGCTGGTTGTTGGCGATGGCGATCATGGCATCCGGCGCCTTCGGGTGCGTGGGGTTCGCCTGCAGCATGTTCTGCAGCACCGTGGTCGAGCCCTTGTAGTCGCGCTGCGCATAGAGCGAGTTGCCGAGCCAGTACTGCGCCAGCGGCAGGTACGGGCTCTGCGGATACTTCTTGGCGAACGCGGCAAAGGAACTGCCCGCGCTCTTGAAGTCGCCGGCCTGGAACTGCTTGAGCGCGGCGTCATACTCGGGCTTCTCGTTCGGCTGCACCATGCCCTCGCGGCCATCCACGGTGGCCTGCTGCGGCTCGAACTTCTTCAGGCGCGCATCCAGGTCCGCGTAGTAGTCCTTCTGCTGCTTCTGCAGCGTATCCACCGTGTTCTGCAGCACCTCGTTCTGGCCACGCAGCCGGGCTACCTCCTGACGGAGGCCTTCCAGCTGGTTCTGCATGTCGATCGTGGTGCGGCTGTTCTGCTCGATGCGCTGCGTCGCCGTCGCCTGGAAACCGTTGAACTGGTCGCGCAGGGTGAGGACCGCGCGGCGCGCCTCGTCATCGTCGAACACCCCGGCACGGGCCGGGGCAAGGGGCAGCATGGCCGCGCCGGAAACGGCGGCAAGCCACAACAGGGTGGAAACGCGTGCTTTCATGGATGGCCTGTACGCGGATCGGATCAGTAGTTGATGTCGGCGCGGCGGTTTTCAGCCCAGGCAGCCTCGTCGTGGCCCGTTGCCTTCGGCTTTTCCTTGCCCAGGCTCACGGCTTCCATCTGGTTGTCAGGCACGCCCATGGTCGCCAGCGAACGGCGCACCGCCTCGGCACGCTTCTGGCCCAGCGCCAGGTTGTACTCGCTGGTGCCACGCTCGTCGGTGTTGCCCTGGATCAGAATCTTGCGACCCTTGTTGGCGCTCAGGTACTTGGCGTGATCGCCCAGCATGCCCTGGTAGTCCTGCTTCACGCTGTAGCTGTCAAAGTCGAAATACACGCTGCGCTTGGCCAGCGGGCTGTTCGGATCGTTCAGCGGGTCGCGCGAGACGTCCACGGGTTGCACGGTGCGGGCATCAGCGCCGCCGCCCTTGTTTGCGCCGGCATTGGCGGTATCGTCCAGCTTCACGCCAGAGCTGCAGGCGCCCAGGGCCAGCAGGGCGGCAACGGCAAGGGTTTTGGTCATCAGTTGGGACATGGCGAGAGACTCCTGTTATTGCGTTATTGCATGAAAGGACCCCAGGACGGCTCGCGCACATCGCCGGACTGGAGGGACAGAACCTGCCGGGTACGCCCGTCAGTGGACACCGCCGCCAGCACCGCGCGGCCGCCCACGCGGGTGGCGTAAAGGATGTACTTGCCGTTGGCGGCAAAGCTCGGCGCTTCGTCATTCGACGTATCGGTCAGCGAAGTGACGTCGCCGTTGGTCAGGTCCTGCAGCTGCAGCTTGAAGCCGCCCGTACGCGTGATGTACGCCAGGTACTTGCCGTCCGGCGAGATCCGCGGGCTGACGTTGTAGCTGCCCTTGAACGTTACGCGTTGCGCGCTGCCCGCTTCCTCGCCGCCTGCCGGCATGCGATAGACCTGCGGGGCACCGCCGCGGTCGCTGGTGAAATAGATGCTCTTGCCGTCCGGCGAATACTGCGGCTCGGTGTCGATGGCGCTGCTGCGGGTCAGGCGGCGGATGCCCGAACCATCGGCATTGACCTGGTACACCTGGGTATTGCCGTCGCGCGAAAGCGCCACGGCCAGGTGCTGGCCATCCGGCGACCACGACGGCGCGCTGTTGTTGCCCTTCTGGTTGGACACCAGCGTGCGCTTGCCGGTGGCCAGGTCGTGCACATACACCACCGGCTTCTTGGCCTCGAACGAGACATAGGCCACGCGGCGGCCGTCCGGCGACCACGACGGCGAGATGATCGGTTCGTTGCTCGTCAGCGCCACCTGCGAGTTCTGTCCGTCCGAATCGGAGATCAGCAGCTGGTAGCGGCCGCCGACGCGCGAGACGTAGGACAGGCGCGTGGCAAACACGCCACGCTCGCCCAGCAGCTTCTCGTAGATGTAGTCGGCGATCTTGTGGGCCGTCACGCGCAGCTGACCCTGGTTGACGTTGTACGCCAGGCCGCCCAGGCTCTGGCCCTTGACGGTGTCATACAGGCGGAAGCGCACTTCGTACTGGCCGTTGCCCGAAGGGGTCACGCTGCCGGCGACGAACGCATCGGCACCGCGTCCCTTCCAGCTGCCGAGATCGACATTGGCCGACTCGGCCACCGTGGCGCCGCCCGGATCAACGTTGCGGAAACGGCCACTGCGCGCGAGGTCGCTGCGGATGATGGCGGTCAGGTTCTGCGGGGCCTGGGCCTCGCCCTGGAAATTCGCCGTGGCGACCGGGAACTGGCTCGAGCCAACCCCCGAAATCTCAACGTTCAGTTGCGCCTGTGCGGCGCCGGCGGACAAGGCCATCGCGGTGGCCAGCCAGACCATCAGCGCGTGGCGGCCGACGAGCCGGGTTGCGGCTCGGGTTGCGGCCTGGTTTGCTTGGTGCCGCTTCGCGGACATCCAGTTGGGGGCCCAAAGCTTTCGCATGCTGCTCCTCAGTCGATTTCAGGATTCATCGGGCATGGCGGGCAGACAGCAGAACAGGCGTGGATGCGCACGGCGCATGTCCGTTCCACGTACGTATCGCACGCTGCCGGCCGCGTCAGGCAACCTGTCATGGTAGCGGTGGGACTGGCACCGGTTAATGAAGGTTGCATTATGTTGCAATTCATGGCGCCCGGGTCACTTAGTCCTTGGGACGGAAAGTGATGGTGAAGCCGGCAGGCGCCTTGCCATTCTCGTCGCGCGGCAGCGGGTCCGAGCGCTCGACGGCGCGCAGCACGGCGTTATCCCAAGCCGAATTGCCACTGGACTTGCTCAGCCGCGCCGACATCAGCGAGCCGTCCGGCGCAAGCTGCACGGACACCACGGCAGTCGGGTTGCCCGGCACATCCTCGGTGAAGACGATGTTGGGCTTGACCTTGCGACGCACGCGATCGGCATACCCTGGCGAAGCCTTGCCACCACCGCCAGCACCCGCACCGGCCGTACTGCCCACACCGCCACCGCCCTGGCCACCCGCGCCGGCACCGCCGGCCAGAGCCTGCAGTCGCGCCAGCTCGCCCTTGCGCTGGGCATTGGCCGCAGCTTCGCGCTTGGCCTTGGCGTCGGCATCCGCCTTGGCCTTGGCTTGCGCGTCCGCCTTGGCCTTGGCGTCGGCATCCGCCTTGGCTTTCGCTTCGGCCTTGGCCCTGGCATCAGCCTCAGCCTTAGCTTTCGCCTGCGCGTCGGCCTTGGCCTTCGCCTCGGCTTCCGCTTTCACCCTGGCCTTGGCATCGGCTTCCTTGCGCTCGCGCTCCCGCTCGGCTTGCTCGCGGTGCTGCTGCTCCTGCTGGGCGGCCTTCTTCCTTGCGTCTTCCTTGCGTTGCGCCTCCTGGCGCTCGGCTTCCTTGCGCTCGGCTTCCTTGCGCTCCGCCTCTTTGCGTTCCGCTTCCTTCCGAGCGGCTTCCTTATGCGCAGCCTCTTCGCGCGCGGCCTGCTCGGCGGCGCGGCGCTTCTGGCGCTCCAGCGCGATATCGGCCTCTTCCTCGACCTTGCTTTTCACCTCGGGCGCCGGCGGCGCGGGACGCGGCTGCACCACCGGCTCGGGTGGCGCCGGCGGTGCGGGAGGCGGTGCGGTGGTGGCGGGAATCTCATCCCACAGCTCCGCTTCGGAACCGACCGGCGTGCTGCTCTGCCAATGCACGCCGTAGTACAGCACGATGCCAAGCAGCAGGTGCATGAAGAGCGCGAGCAGGAAGGAACGCAGGGTTCCCCGCTCCTTCACCGGCTGGTAAGGAAAGGCGGCAGCGGTCGTCATCGGGCGCGGCATTCGGACAGGCATCTCACGCAGCAAGCGCGTTCTACTTGGACTTCACCATCAGGCCGACGCGCTTGATGCCGTCGGCCTTGAGCACCGACATGACGTCGAGCACGGACTCGTATTTGACCGACCGGTCGGCGGCAATCACCACCGGCTGGTCCGGGTTCTCGTTCTGGCGCTGGTGCACGAATTCGAGCAGGCCGTTCTTGTCGAGCTGGCGCTCGAAGGAATTGCCGGCGTTGTCCTTGCCGCGCGCGGTCAGCGCACCGTCCTCGTGCACCGTCACAACGATCGGCGGCGCCTTCTGCTGCGGCGTGGCGTTGGCCACGGTCGGCAGGTCGACGACGGCGGGGCTGACGATCGGTGCCGCCACCATGAAGATGACCAGCAGCACGAGCATCACGTCAATATAAGGCACGACGTTGATCTCGGCACTGGCCCGGCGGCGCGATCCGCCGCGGCGCTGAATAGCTGCCATTGCTGTGCTCCCGGGCGTTCAGTCGGTCAGCGGGTCTGCCGCTGCAGGATGTTCAGGAATTCTTCCATGAAGCTCTCGAACCGGATCGCCAGGCGATCGATTTCCGTGGCGTAGCGGTTATAGGCGATCACGGCCGGGATTGCCGCAAACAGGCCGATTGCGGTTGCCACCAGCGCTTCGGCGATGCCGGGAGCCACCGATGCCAGCGTCGCCTGCTGCACGTTCGACAGGCCGCGGAAGGCGTTCATGATCCCCCACACGGTGCCGAACAGGCCGATATACGGGCTCACCGAGCCGACCGAGGCCAGGAACGGCAGGTGCGATTCGAGCACGTCCATTTCGCGCTGGTAGGCAGCGCGCATGGCGCGGCGGGCGGCGTCGAGCAGTGCGCTCGCTTCGTTGCCACGCTCGCGCGCCTTCAGGAATTCGCCCATGCCGGATTCGAAAATCCGCTCCAGCGCGCCGGTGTTGTGCCGGTTGTTCACCGCACTGTTATATAGCGCCTGCAGGTCGCCGCCGGCCCAGAAGTCGCGCTCGAACCCTTCCGTCTGCGTGCGCGCCGAGCGCAGCGCCAGATGCTTGCGGAAGATATAGGTCCAGGAGAACAGCGACATGACGAGCAGCAGCGCCATGACGGCCTGTGCGAGCAGGCTGGCGTGCATCACCAGCGAAATGATCGACAGGTCTTGCGTGACGGTCACGGGATTCATCGGGCGGTCTTGATGGTAGCCAGGACAGGGGCGGGAATGGGAGATGGACGGAAAGTGCTTCGATCGACACAGCCAACGCGGATCTGGCCGCTGGCGAGCAAGGTCTCGCCGCGCCACGCCTCTTGCGCGAACTGCACCGATGCGGGTCCTACGCGTTCAATGCGCGTGCGGATCTCAAGCTGGTCGTCGAGTCGGGCAGGCGCATTGTAGTCGAGCGCTGTGCTGCGGACGATGAACACCACGCCGGCCTTATCAGCCAGCGCCTGCTGCTCGACGCCAAGCGAGCGCAGCCACTCGGTTCGGGCGCGCTCGAAGAATTTGAGATAGTTGGCGTAGAACACTACGCCGCCCGCGTCGGTGTCTTCCCAGTACACCCGCAGGGTCCAGACAAAGTTTGTCATGGCCGGGATTGTAACGGAGAGCGAGACGGCTTCGGTGTTAACCCGCAGGACGAGTTTGCAACAGCAAGTTGCGGGCCGCGCCGCGCCTGGCGTTGCGGGCCATAGGACGCGGCTTGCGGCAAATCCCCGCCTCACGCTACACTGCGCCCAACCATTCCATCTTGCGCGACTGGCGATGTCAGTGGGTACTACCACGAGGAAGCGCAAGTTCTCTGGCGTGAAGTTTCAAGCGCCTGCCGCTCGCCTGGGCAGCGAATGGGAAGCAGGGTGCGCCCTGCGCCGACGGTTCACGCAGTTCCGCCGGTGCCGGCCGCCAATCGCTTTCCCCGCGCGCCCTACCCCGAAGCAGTAATCGGATTCCCTTTTTTCAGACGAGTTTCGCCATGTTCGAACGCAGCCGCTATACGATCGACCAGATCGACCCCGAGGTCTTTGCCGCCATCCAGAAGGAAAACCAGCGCCAGGAAGATCACATCGAACTGATCGCCTCCGAGAACTACACCTCGCCGGCCGTGATGGCCGCGCAGGGCTCGCAGCTGACCAACAAGTACGCCGAGGGCTATCCTGGCAAGCGCTACTACGGTGGCTGCGAGTATGTCGACATGGTCGAGCAACTCGCCATCGACCGCGTCAAGCAGCTGTTCGGCGCCGAAGCCGCCAACGTGCAGCCGAACTCGGGCTCGCAGGCCAACCAGGGCGTGTACTTCGCCGTGCTGAAGCCGGGCGACACCATCATGGGCATGAGCCTGGCCGAAGGCGGCCACCTGACTCACGGCATGGCCCTGAACATGTCGGGCAAGTGGTTCAACGTGGTCAGCTACGGCCTGAACGCGCAGGAAGACATCGACTACGACGCGCTGGAAAAGCTGGCCCACGAAAAGAAGCCGAAGCTGATCATCGCCGGCGCCTCGGCCTTCGCGCTGCGCATCGACTTCGAGCGCATCAGCAAGGTTGCCAAGGCGATCGGTGCCTACTTCATGGTCGACATGGCCCACTACGCCGGCCTGATCGCCGCGGGCGTCTACCCGAACCCGGTGCCGCACGCCGACTTCGTCACCACCACCACGCACAAGAGCCTGCGCGGCCCGCGTGGCGGCGTGATCCTGATGAAGGCCGAGCATGAGAAGGCCATCAACTCGTCGATCTTCCCGGGCATCCAGGGCGGTCCGCTGATGCACGTGATCGCCGGCAAGGCCGTGGCGTTCAAGGAAGCACTGACGCCGGAATTCAAGGCTTACCAGGAACAGGTGGTCAAGAACGCCGCCGTGCTGGCCGAAACGCTGATCGCACGCGGCCTGCGTATCGTCTCGGGCCGCACCGAAAGCCACGTGATGCTGGTCGACCTGCGCGCCAAGAACATCACCGGCAAGGAAGCCGAGCGCATCCTGGGCGAAGCGCACCTGACGGTGAACAAGAACGCCATCCCGAACGATCCGGAAAAGCCGTTCGTGACCTCGGGCATCCGCGTCGGCTCGCCGGCCATGACCACGCGCGGCTTCAAGGAAGAAGAAGCGCGCATCGTCGCCAACCTGATCGCCGACGTGCTGGACAACCCGCACGACGCCGGCAACATCGCCAGCGTGCGCGAGCAGGTGTCCGCACTGACCAAGCGTTTCCCGGTCTACGGCTGATGCCGCGCAAGGCCGCCCGCGAGGCGGCCGGCAGCCCCGCGGGCGCGCCGTCGCGCCGCTTGCGGGCCTCGCCAACCCGCCCTGTTGCCGCAGAAGGACAAGATACCAAGGCGACGGGGCTCTAATCTGAAGGTGGTCAGGCATGAAATGCCCCTTTTGCGGACATTCCAATACCCAGGTGCTCGACACGCGCATGTCTGAAGACGGCGATGCCGTGCGCCGGCGCCGGCGCTGCGAAGCCTGCGACCGCCGCTTCACCACCTACGAACGGATCGAACTGTTCTTCCCGGCCATCGTCAAGAAGAACGGCTCGCGCGTGGACTACAGCCGCGCCAAGCTGAAGGACTCGATGCGGCTCGCGCTGCGCAAGCGCCCTGTTTCCGCCGAAGCCATCGACGAAGCCATCACCCGCATCGAAGAAAAGCTGCTGGCGCTCGGCCAGAAGGAAATTCCGAGCAGCCAGGTCGGTGAACTCGTCATGCGAGAGCTGCGCAAGCTCGACAAGATCGCCTATATCCGCTTTGCTTCGGTGTACCGGAGTTTCGAGGACGTTGCCGAGTTTTCCGATGTGCTGGCCGAGGTGACCTCAGGCAACCACAAGCGCTAGCGCCACGCGTTCAGCGTTCAGCGTTCAGCGTTCAGCGTTCCCAGCAATTCTGCAGGTACGCCGCCGGGTTCGCGCCGACGGTATTGAGCCGCGTGCCAATCTGGTCCAGCGCCACGGCATCGACGCAACCAAATTTGCCAGTTTCGCTACGTTCGTCTACGGATCGGCGACCCGCGGGGCGGTACTTTGACGACCTCATCTCTACCGTCGCCGAGTGCCATGCCGCCTTGTTTCCGCTCACTCCGTTACCGTCGCGGCCACGCCCTGGCCGAGTCGCTCTGCGCGCTGCTGCTCGTCAGCGCCGGCCTGATCCCGCTGGCCAGCGTGGGGACCACGGCGCTGACGCGGCTACGCGGCCACGAGCAACTCGCCCAGGCTATGCGAGCCGCCGGAGAAATCGTCGAGACCGCGGAGCTGGACGTAACACCGATGCACCGGTTCGATCCGCTCCCGACCGAAAGCTGTCCGCGGCTACCAGACACGGTGCAAGCCGCTTGCCCGGGTGGTGGCAAGCTGGCCATTGCCAGACTGGCAGCCGGAGAACCGGGTTCAGCGGCCGCGCTGCGGGGCATCGCACTGTGGATGCAGCCATGAGGTCACGCCTTGCACATCACCATCTTCGCAATCTGGCGGCGAGTGGCTTCACACTGACGGAGATGATGGTCGGCCTGGCGCTGGGACTGGTGGTCACGGCGGTCGCCGGCACCGCGTTCCTGCTTTGCCGCGCAGCCTATCTCGTTACGGCGGAGCGGGCCCTGCTCGAGGAACGCGGACAGCGCGCGTTGAGTGTCCTCTCGCTCCTGATCCGGCAGGGCGGCTGGCGTCCCGATCCGGCCGCCAGCGCGCCGGCGCAGCCCGCGATCAGCGGCGCGGACAATTGCGGCCAGCCATCCATGGCAGCCATTCCGGGCTGCGGCAAACCCGGTGTGGCGGGTAGCGACGCGCTGCTGATCCGCTTCAGCGGCAGCGGCCAGGCGCGCGATGCCGCCATGCCCGACCAGACCATGATCGACTGCAGTGGCTACGCCGTTGCCGCGCAGGGACCGGACACCTCCGCCGGCGCGAACTATGTCGCGGCAAATCTCGTCTACGTGGCCATCGCCAGCGATGGCGAGCCCCAATTGCTTTGCCGCTACCCGGCGCGCCGAAACGGGCGCATCGACGGCAGCGGCTGGACATCGGGCGCGATCGTGCGGGGCGTGGAGTCGATGCAGATTCGTTACGGCCTGCGCGAACACGACCAGAAACCCGGCATCTTCCTTCGTGCGGACGAGGTCAGCGCCCTGGGCGAAGACGCATGGCACCGCGTGACAGCGGTGCAGATAGCACTGGCCTTCCGGCTGGAAGGACGCAGCGCCACGCCACCGGGCATGCAGGCAACGGCCACCCATGCTCACATCGACAATGCCATGGCCGACGCCCTCGACACGCTCCCCGGATATAGCCGGAACACATGGCGGGTCTTCGCCACAACTATCCGCGTGCGAAACATGCCGCAATGTCTGGAGACATTGTGCTAGCCCCACCCATGCCCCACATCCGCCCGATGCACGGCGGCGCGACACTGCTGTTCGCCGCAACGCTCCTGTTGCTCGCGGAATTCACTGCCGCCGCCACGCTGCAGTTCCTGCTCTCCACCCGCCAGCTCGCCACGTTGCAGCTCGACAGGGAAATCGCCTTCCGGGCTGCCGAAGTGGCGCTGCTGGATGGAGAGGCGGACCTGCTCGGTGCGGCAGCAGGCCGCGGTCGGCCTGAGCGTCTCGATCCGCTTCCGGCAAGCGGGACTTGCGGCAAGGGCATGCAGGCCGGAGTCTGCATGCCGGCTCCCGACAGCGTGCCCGTGTGGCAAGCGTGGCTGTCGGGCACGGGGCTCGCCGACGAAATCGGCGTGCCGTTTGGTACGTTTACCGGCAATGCGATGCCAACGTTGCCGCAAGGCATGGCCGGTGCGGTCATCCCGCCGCGCTATGTTGCCGAGCCGACTGGCGACGTCGCTGGCTCCAGCGGATACGGGCCGCAGCCGGCCGTCCCGCGCTTTCGCGTCACTGCAATCGGCTTTGGCCGGACCCGGGATACTACAGTCGTGGTCCAGAGCGTGATCCAGCCATGAGCCCGCTGACCATGATCGTCATTGTCCTGGCCTGGCTCTTGTCGCTGTCGTCGGCTGCATGGGCCAGCACGGTTGCGGACATGCCCGCCGGCAATCTCCCCCTCTCATACCAGTCCCGCAACGGCGCTTATCCCTGGACCGGCCGCCTGTACGCACTTGGGTGGAGTCTGCAGCATCAAGCTCCGGAGACCGTCCCTCACGAGAGGCTCTGGGAAGCCGGCGCAGCGCTCGATGCCAAGCCGGTGGCCGCACGGCGTCTTTACACTTCGGTCGCCCCCATAGGCCCGGACTCGGAACGCCTGGTACCTCTGCAGTGGCCCGCACTCGATGCGGCAGGTCCGCTCAAGGCGCCCGGTGCAGGCAACGGCGTATCCGAGGGAGACAAGCTCGCGTGGCTGCGCGGCGAGCGCAACAACACCGCGTTGCGTCCGCGCGAGACGCGCATGGCCAATGCCCGCGTAGCGCGCGTGCTGGTCGTTCGCCCGCCGCAATGGCAACCCGGCAAAGCCGGCCATGCTGCCTTCCGGGAGCGGCATCGCACGCGGCCGCACATGGTCTGGCTGGGCACCACGGACGCGTTGCTGCATGGATTCGATGCCGTCAACGGCGAGGAGCTTGTCGCCTACCTGCCGCGGACTTTGCTGCCGCAGGCAATCGCCATGGCCGACCCGAAAGGCGCGCTAGCACCCGCACCCTGTCCACGACCGGAGGCGGCGGACGTCGTGATCCACCGTGAGTGGCGTACCGTGCTGCTGTGCGGCATGCCGGCTGCTGCCAAGGGTGACAGTCCGCCTGGAGTGTTCACGCTGGATATCACTGATCCAACGGAGCTCGCGCCGCTCCGCCTCTTGTGGGAAATGACAGCAACGGCCTCGCTGCCGCTATCTGCCCGTGGCCCGGTTCGCGCCGCGGCCTTTGCCGGCAACGACGGTCTCCGGTCGTTCGCTGTCACCACTGTCGACGCGCGCCCCGACAGCCCGGCATCCCGTCCGGGCCTGGCCCTGATACCGCTGGATCAAGCCGCAGGAGAATCCGCACAGACCTGGCCGCTGCCCGAGCGCGACTGCACCGGCGCACCGGTGACATCGGCAATTGCCGGCGTCAGTGTCCTGAGTGACATGACCGGGGCGACGCTGGCCATCTATGCCACCGACGATAGTGGCCAGCTCTGGCACTTCCCCTTAGCCGACGCTACGCGACGCCCTGCCCCGGGCACCCCGAGTTGCCGGCACCGGCTGCCGGTAGTCGCCGGGACGGAGCATGCGGAGCCTCCATTGCTGACGGGCTCTTCTGCTTCGCCGCTCGTCATATATGGCCAAGGCCGCGAAATCGCTGCCATTCCCTCCCGCTCGGGCGGGCCCCCAACCCGCATCACGGCCCAGCCCGCCGACGGAGGATTCCTGCTGCGCGCCCCGCCCGGCCAGCACGGCACGGCCGCCGAAGCCGGCTGGCACCTGACTCTGCCGAATCCCGGGGAACAGCTCGACGCGCTGAGCGATGCGTTTCCCGGCTACCTCCATTTCACGACCCGTGCCGCCGACGGGCTTCAGCGGGCCTATCTTGTGCTGGCGGCTACCGGCGAATCCGCGGGCCGTACCCAGGAAGGCGCACCGCTGCAGGCGTTCGTGACCGGACAGGCGGTCGCGGCCGAAGGCGGCTTCGTCCTGACGAGTACCCCAGGATCTGCCCCGCGTCAGCAAGCAGGTGCCAGCAGCACGCACGCTCACACGATCACGCTGTGGGCCGTGGACCAGGCGTCCGCCCGGCCGCTGTCGACGACCATCGCAACGCGCCGCACTGGCCGCATCAGCTGGCGCGAAGTCGTGGCTCCCATGCAGCGGGACGCCCCATGAGGCCCGCACCTCCCCCCGATCGCAAAGCCTCGGCGCAACAGGCGTTCAGCCTCATCGAGCTGTTGATCGCGCTCGCCATCTTGGCGATCCTCGCCGCAGTCGCCGTGCCGGCATGGAGCCAGTATCTTGAGCGCGGCTGGCGGACGCAGGCGCGCGCGGAGCTGGTCGCGGCGATGCTGGAGCTTGAGCAGCACGCGCTGGCGGCCGCCACGTTTGCCCTGCAGCCGGGCAGTGACATCGCCGCCGGGAACTGGCCCCGGCCAGTTCCGCCCGGGCCAAATCCCCGCCACGTTCTTACGGCTGCCGCGTGCCCGCACGCCGGCCTGGATGCCTGCGTCGAGATCCGGGCGACACCGGTGGCGCCGGACCATCGCTGTGGCGTGCTCATCCTGCGCAGCACGGGCCAGCGACTGAACCTGCCGGGAGGCACCGCGCACGCCGCTCAGTCGGAATCGGACTGTTGATATGCGCAAATCAGCACAGCATCATCCAGACGGCTTCACTCTGGCAGAACTGCTGGTTTGCCTGGCAGTCCTCGCGGTACTGGGAGCGGTGGCCTATCACCTCGCCGGCGTCCTGATGGCCCGCCAGCAGGTAACGATCGCCGCCGACCGGCTCGCCGCATCGCTAGCGCTGGCGCGCGGCACGGCCCTGGCCCGGCGCGTCGAAGTCGCCTTACAGCCGCTCGACGGCCGCCTTGTGCTGGATCATGGCTGGCAACTGGTGGCCACAAACGGACGCCGGCGCCTGGAACAGGACGCCACCGTCCTGTCGGTCGTCCAGCTCGACGCGCCGTGCCTGTCAGTCGTCCTGCGACAGACCGCGCGCGCCAGCAACGTCCTGCGATTCGCAGCTGTGGGATACTCTCGGTCTGAGCAAGGCGGATTTCAGGCCGCCACTTTCACGCTCAGCTGCCGCGGCGAGCAGCGCCAGGTTCGCTTGGGAGCGCAAGGACGGATCCGCCTTTGCACGCCCGGGCATGACAAGGACTGCGAGGCATCGGGCGAACCCGCCCCGCCCTGACAGCCGTACGCACACCAAACGCCCAGCGGGCAAGAGTCACCGGCCAAATGTTTTCCGATTCCGACCACGCCGCCATGCAGCAAGCGCTCGCGCTTGCCGCGCGCGGCATGTTCACCACCACTCCCAATCCACGCGTCGGCTGCGTGCTGAGCAAGAACGGCCAGATCATCGGACAAGGCTTCACCCAGCCGGCCGGGCAGGACCATGCCGAGATCCAGGCGCTGAAGGACGCGCAGGCACGCGGCATCGACCCGGCCGGCGCGACCGCTTACGTGACGCTGGAGCCGTGCAGCCATTTCGGCCGCACGCCCCCTTGCGCGGACGCGCTAGTGCGCGCTGGCATCGCCCGCGTGGTCGCGGCCATGGAAGACCCCAATCCGTCGGTTTCGGGCCGCGGTCTGCAGCGGCTGCGCGACGTCGGCATCGACGTGCGCTGCGGGCTGCTGGAAAAGGAAGCGCGCGACCTGAATATCGGCTTCGTATCGCGCATGACGCGCGGCTTGCCGTGGGTGCGGATCAAGGTTGCGGCATCGATGGACGGCGGCACGGCCCTGCACGACGGCACCAGCCAGTGGATCACCGGGCAGGCCGCACGGGACGACGGCCATGCCTGGCGCGCGCGCGCGTGCGCCATCCTGACCGGCATCGGCACGGTGCGCGACGACAATCCGCAAATGACCGTGCGCGCCATCCCGACGCCGCGCCAGCCGCAGCGCGTGCTGGTGGACTCGCGCCTGGAAGTGCCGCTTGACGCACGCATTCTGACGCCTGACAGCGGCGACTTTGCCAAGCCAGTGCTGGTGTTCTGTGCGGTGGACAACCGCGAACGACGCCACGCGCTGGAGGCCCGCGGTGCCGAGGTGGTCGTATTGCCGAACCCGCACGGCAAGGTCGAATTGCGCCAGATGATCGAGGAACTGGGCCGGCGCAACATCAACGAACTGCATGTCGAGGCCGGCTTCAAGCTCAATGGTTCGCTGATCCGCGAGCGGTGCGCCGACGAACTGCTGATCTACCTGGCCCCCAAGCTGCTCGGCGACGCGCAGGGCATGTTCAACCTGCCGCCGCTGCCCCGGCTGCAGGATGCGGCAACGTTCCGCTGGCATGATGTGCGCCAGATCGGCGAGGACCTGCGCCTGATCGCGCGCCGCAACGACGCCTGACCTCGGCCTGATATTTACCGACGGCGTGGATGCCACGCCGGTTACCGAACCCCGACTTTCGAGAACGCATCATGTTTACTGGCATTGTGGCGGCCGTGGGCCGCATCGAGACCGTCACCGCGCTCGGCGCAGGCGACGCCGGCGTGCGCCTGCACGTGGCCGCCGGCGGGCTGGACCTTACCGACGTGGTCATCGGCGACAGCATCGCCATCCAGGGCGCGTGCATGACGGTGATCGCCATGACCGCCGACAGCTTCGACGTGGAAGTCTCCCGTGAATCGCTGGACAAGACCGTCGGGCTGGAACGCGCCGGCCGCGTCAACCTGGAAAAGGCCCTGCGGCTGGCCGACCGGCTCGGCGGGCATCTGGTCTCTGGCCACGTCGACGGTCTCGGCGAGGTCGTGCACTTTGCCCCGGTCGGCGAATCGCACGAACTGCGTGTGCGCGCCCCGCGCGAACTGGGCCGCTACCTGGCGTACAAGGGCTCGGTTGTCGTCAACGGCGTGTCGCTGACCGTCAACCGTGTCAGCGACGAGGCCGACGGCTGCGAGTTCTCGATCAACCTGATTCCGCACACGGTGGCAGTCACCACCTTGCAGGAACTCAAGCCGGGCAGCCGCGTGAACCTGGAGATCGACTTGATTGCCAGGTACGTGGAAAGAATGCTGTCGGCGCCAAAGGAAAACCTCTCCGCCTGATTCAGGCAGCGCATTGGCGCATCAGGGCATTCAGCCGTACGCGACAACTTGCCATGCCATAAACCGCCCGCGCCTGCGCGGGCGGTTTTGCTTCGTGTGGTCATGGACGGCAATCGTCTTTCCGCGCGCCCCCTCTAGTCTTCGCTGTTGTCCGCGCCAACCGTCTCCCGCACCTTCCGCGCCAGAATCCAGTCCGAAAGTGTCGGAATCGCCGCTTTCGCACCAAAAAGTGCACGATTATTGGCACAAATATTGCTCTTGCCGCAACCAGTCAGGGCGCACGACCGCTACCAGGGCGCCTGCGAAAACAATGAACAGGGGGAAGAGAATTGGCAAGCGCAGATCGCATCGTTGAACTGTCCCACCATGTGGGCCGCGTCGCGGACCGGAAAATCTCGGGCATTGCGGAAATCAACCGCGAGACAAAGTTTCTCGCGCTGAATGCGCTGATCGAAGCCGCTCGCGCGGGCGATGCCGGACGCGGCTTCAGCGTGGTGGCAAGCCAGGTAAAGCAGGTATCCGAGCGCATTTCGGCCATCACCGGGGAACTCACCAGCGAACTTGCCGGGTCCATCTCCGAACTCACACAGCTCGGCGACGCGATGATCGGGCAGATGCGCGACCACCAGGGCCAGCGCTTCGCCGACATGGCGCTGAACATGATCGAACTGATCGACCGCAACCTGTATGAGCGTTCGTGCGACGTGCGCTGGTGGGCCACCGACGCGGCCATCGTCGCCGCCGCGGCGCAGGCCGAGGCATCTGCCTGCGCCTGGGCCAGCAAGCGGCTCGGCATCATCCTGGACAGCTATACGGTCTACCTCGACCTGTGGGTCATCGATGCGCACGGCCGCGTGATCGCGAATGGCCGCCCTGGCACCTACGGCAGCGTGGCCGGGCGCATGGTGTCGGGCGTGGACTGGTTCCGCCGCGCCATGGGTACCGCGTCGGGCCAGGACTATATCGCCCACGACATTGCCGTGTCGCGCTTCCTGAACCAGGCAGAAGTGGCAACCTACGCCACCGCGATCCGCGCCGGCGGCAAGGCCGATGGCGAGCCGATCGGGGTGCTGGCCATCTTCTTCGACTGGGCGCCGCAAGCCGCCGCGGTGGTCAGGAATGTGCGGCTGTCCGAGGAAGAATGGCGGGGCACGCGTTGCCTGCTGCTCGATTCCGGACGGCGCGTGATTGCGGCGTCCGACGGCTCCGGCGTGCTGGACGAAGTATTCCCGCTGCAGGACGGCAACGCCCCCTCAGGCTTCTACACGGACAATGCCGGCCGGCTGGTTGCCTTCGCCCGCACGCCGGGCTACGAAACCTACCCCGGCATGGGATGGTATGGCGTGATCGTTCACGACCCCCGGCAAACCGCCCGCCAATACGCGCAGTAGCAGCTTTCCCGCGCGGTGCTTCAGACGCCGCGCAGAATCCCGGCCAGCGCGTGTGCTGGCGCGGGGACACTCCCGCCTTGCCTGCCTTGGCGTACAATATCCGGTTTGACGATGCGAGCCCCTGGCTGCCGCCCGATGGCCGGCCTGGCGCACACCCGCAGCAGTCCCCGCATGTTTGAGCCGCCGCCCGCCGGCTGGCCGCTTATCCGCCCCTTATTGCCGCCCAGCAAGCCATGACAATCGCCCGTACCGAAGACATCATTGCCGACATCCGTGCCGGCCGCATGGTCATCCTCGTGGATGAAGAAGACCGCGAGAATGAAGGCGACCTGGTCCTGGCTGCCGATTTCGTCACACCCGAAGCGATCAATTTCATGGCCAAGTATGGCCGCGGCCTGATCTGCCTGACATTGACGGCCGAACGCTGCCGCCAGTTGAACCTGCAGCCGATGGTCAGCCGCAACGGCACCCAGCACGGCACCAACTTCACGGTATCGATCGAAGCCGCCGAGGGCGTGACCACCGGCATTTCCGCGGCAGACCGCGCCCGCACGGTGGAAGCCGCCGTCGCACGCGACGCCAAGCCGTCCGACCTGGTGCAGCCGGGGCACATCTTCCCGCTGACCGCCCAGCCCGGCGGCGTGCTGATCCGCGCCGGCCACACCGAAGCCGGTTGCGACCTCGGCGCCCTGGCCGGCCTGACGCCGGCTGCCGTGATCTGCGAGATCATGAAGGACGACGGCACCATGGCGCGCCTGCCCGACCTGATCGAATTCGCGCGGGAACACGACCTGAAGATCGGCACCATTGCCGACCTGATCCACTACCGCAGCCGCACCGAGAGCATCGTCGAGCGCGTGGGCGAGCGGTCGATGGAAACCCCGTACGGCACCTTCCACAGCATCGCCTACCGCGACAAGCCCACCGGCCATGCCCACCTGGCGCTGGTCAAGGGCACGCCCACGGTGGACAAGGAAACGCTGGTGCGCGTGCATGAGCCCCTGTCGGTGCTCGACCTGCTGGAAGTGTCCCGCACCACCCATTCGTGGAGCATGCCGGCAGCGCTCGAAGCCATCGCCCAGGCCGAAAGCGGCGTGATGGTGCTGCTCAACTGCGGCGACTCGGCCGAACAGCTCTTCACCCAGTTCACCGCGCTGGACGAACCCCAAAGCCGCCCGCGCCGCAAGCCGGACCTGCGCACCTACGGCATGGGCGCGCAGATCCTGAAGGATGTGGGCGTGGGCAAGATGCGCGTGCTGGCGGCCCGGCAGCGCATGCCCAGCATGACCGGCTACGACCTGGAAGTGACCGGCTACCAGCCCATGAACGGGCAGGCCGACTGAGACTGAATATCCTGGCAGCCGCGCCCGGTCGTGGCCGCCACCCCCGAACTCTGGAGAACTGAACAATGGATCACGGCTTCTACCCCAGCAACCTCGACGGTGAAGGCCTGCGTATCGGCATCGTGCAGGCCCGCTTCAACGAGCCGGTCTGCGCCGAGCTGCTCGAAGCCTGCGTGGCCGAGCTGGAAAAGCTCGGTGTCGAAGGCGAAGACACCCTGGTGGTGACCGTGCCGGGCGCGCTGGAAGTGCCGCTGGCACTGCAGAAGATGGCCGAAAGCGGCCAGTTCGACGCACTGGTGGCGCTGGGCGCCGTGGTGCGCGGCGAAACCTACCATTTCGAGCTGGTCTCGAACGAGTCCGGCGCCGGCATCACCCGCGTTGGCCTGGACTTCAACGTGCCCATCGCCAACGGCATCCTGACCGTCGACACGGACGAGCAGGCCCATGCCCGCACGCGCGAGAAGGGCCGCGACTGCGCCCGCGCCGCCGTCGAAATGGCCAACCTGGTGGTCGCCCTGGATTCGCTGCGCGAGCACAACGGCGACGATGAAGACGAGAACGACGATGAGTGACACGCCTGAAACCGGCAAGCCGGCGGCCGGCGCCAAGCCCGCCGCCCGCACCGAAGCCAAGGCCCCGCCCAAGAGCGCGCGCCGCCGCTCGCGCGAACTGGCCCTGCAGGGCCTCTACCAGTGGCTGCTGAACCGCAACGACATCGGCGCGATCCAGGCTCACCTGCACGACGCACAGGGCTTCAACAAGGCCGACGGCGAGCATTTCGACGCGCTGCTGAATGGCGCCGTGCGCGAAGAGGCCCGCCTGACCGCGGCCTTCGAGCCGTTCCTGGACCGCACGGTCAATGAACTGTCGCCGGTGGAACGTGCCGCCCTGCTGGTGGGCAGCTATGAGCTCGTGCATTGCGTCGACATCCCCTACAAGGTCGTGATCAACGAAGCCGTTGAACTGACCAAGACCTTTGGCGGCGTCGAGGGCTACAAGTACGTGAACGGCGTACTGGACAAGCTCGCCGCCCAGGTGCGCTCGGCCGAGGTCGCCGCGCGCCGCTGAAGCACCGGGCCCGCGGGCCCCGCCCTGCTTCGATACGACACCCGCGCGAGCGGGTGTTTTCACTTCCAATCATTGCCAGCCTGTAAAGGCACAGCCCAAACCGCCATGGACCTGCAGCGCCTTGCCACCGCCTCCCGCCTCGCCAATATCGAAGCCTTCCACGTCATGGAGCTGGCCAAGCAGGCTAACGAGCTGGAACGCGCCGGCCGCCACATCATCCACATGGGAATCGGCGAGCCGGACTTCACCGCCGCCGAGCCGGTCGTGCGCGCGGCGGAAGCCGCCATGCGGCGCGGCGTTACGCAATACACCGGCGCGCTGGGCATCCACGCGCTGCGCGAGGCGATCGCCGGCTACTACAAGACGATGTACGGCCTGGAGATCCCGGCGCGGCGCGTGATCGTCACGGCCGGGGCCTCGGGCGCGCTGCTGCTCGCTTGCGCGGTGCTGGTGGAGATCGGTGCCGAGGTACTGATGCCGGACCCGAGCTACCCCTGCAACCGGCATTTCGTCGCGGCTTTCGATGGCGCGGCGCGCATGATCCCGAGCGGCCCCGCCGAGCGCTTCCAGCTGACGGCCGCGCAAGTCGAAGCGCACTGGAACGAGCGCACGCGCGGCGTACTGCTGGCCTCGCCGTCAAACCCGACCGGCACCTCGATCCTGCCCGAAGAACTCGCGCGCATCCTGCAGGCGGTGCGCGCCCGCCAAGGCTTCGCCATCCTCGACGAGATCTACCAGGGCCTGTCTTACGATGCGCCGCCGGTCTCGGCACTGAGCCTCGACGACAACGTCGTGACCGTCAACAGCTTCTCGAAGTACTTCAACATGACCGGCTGGCGCCTGGGCTGGCTGGTGGTGCCGGACGCGCTGGTGCCCGATTTCGAGAAAGTGGCGCAGAACCTCTTCATCTGCGCATCGGCCGTGGCGCAGCATGCCGCGCTGGCCTGCTTCGAGCCGGACGCAATGGCCATCTATGACGAACGCAAGGCCGAATTCCGCCGCCGCCGCGACCTGATCGTGCCGGCGCTGGAATCGCTCGGCCTGCACGTGCCGGTCATGCCGGATGGCGCCTTCTATGTCTACGCGGATTGCCGTGGCGTGAACCACGCCGCCGCCGGCGATGCCGACAAGCTGACCCAGGCGATGCTGCACGATGCCGGCGTCGTCATGGTGCCCGGCCAGGATTTCGGGCCCCACACGGCGCGCGACTACATCCGGATCTCCTACGCGACCTCGCGCCAGAACATCGAGCAAGCCATGGAGCGGCTGCAAAAGCTGTTCCGCTGATCCGCTGTTCCGCTGATCCGCTGATCCGCCGGGCTGCACAGGCAAAAGAAAAAAGCACCCCGCGGGGTGCTTTTTCGTCTCGGCGCAAGACGCCGCTCAGGCGCTCTGCTGCGTGTTGCTCGCCGCCTCCAGCTTCTCGCCGTTCTGGCGGTGCTCCGCCTGCGCCTTGCCCTCGGCAGCCTTCTCGGCCTGCGCGTCGGCAACGCGCACGCCCAGCAGCTGGCGCAGGCGTGCGCGCTCGGCCAGCACCTTGGCGCCGTAGCCGCCGTCGGTATTGGTGGTGGCACCCACGTAGTACTTCAGGCCGCCTTCGATCGAACCGGCGCGGGCAATGCAGTCCTTCAGCACCAGTGCGCCGATCTTGATATTGGCGTACGGGTTCAGTGCAGCGGCCACGCCGCCGACGGCTTCGTACTTGTCCTGGTGCACCTTGGTCATGACCTGCATCAGGCCCTGCGCACCGACACCGCTTTCGGCATACGGATTGAAGCTGGACTCGATCGCGATCACGCCCAGGATCAGCAGCGGGTCGATACCGACCTCGCGGCCCGTCAGGTAGGCTGCCTTGACCAGTTGCGCGGTGGCCTGCGCCGCCACGCGGTACTTGCGCGCAATATACTCAGCCACGGCCGCCTGTTCGCGCGCGGAGCCAAGCGCGCTGGTGCTGCGGGCGTCGAGCGCCACGCGGGTCACCGGGATCTGGGCCGCCAGGTGGGCCACGGATGGCACTTTGGCGGCTGCCGCCACGCTCCATTCATCCACGCCCGACACGGTCGGCAGGCCGGCGCGGCCGTAACCGAGCCTGGCCGCCGCGGCATCCGCCGAACTCGACGGTACGGCGGTACTTGCGGTAGCGGTAGCGGGCGCCGCAGCCCCCACGAGCACTGCGGGCGCTTCATCGCCGGCAAGCAACGCCGCCAGCGTGGTGCGCCATTCCTGGCTCAGCGACAGCGAGACGGCCGTAACGACCGATACCACGCCGAGGCTGTTCAGGGCGTACTTCAAAGTTGTGCGGCCACCGCGCAAGGCGCGGCCCGCGACCGGATGCGCGAACCGGAACTGAAATGCCCGATTCACTCCGGGTACCGGCTTTCTGAGGCGGACCTGCAATGCCCGCCCGATGCCGGGAAGATGAAGGGTTTTCCAACCGCTCATGCTTACCTCCATCCGTTGCCCGCTGCGCGCGCCCAGACAGCTGCACGCACCCGATCTCAACGTACTCAAGTAAGGATGCTGCGCTGCCTAGCAGTGGCAACCAGCACCTGTTGGTGGGCGCTCCCCATGCGCCCAACTAGAAACAGGGCACGCTCTTGGGGGAACGCGCCCTGCCACGGACAACTCAATACGCTCCGGCGAGTCGCCAGAGCGGCCGGTCGGGCCTCATGTCTGTCGGGCCACCGCTACCGGTCTGGATGGAGGAATCTTCTGCTCACAAATTTCTATGTGCACCCCTTGACACAAGGGGAGATTCCATGTTGCGTCGCAACAGTCCATCGAGCAGACGCGATTGTAGGAACGCTTTTATAACCAGTCAAGCATAACGATTTATCATAACCATACTTTTTGTTATTAGTAACAAGGCACCCCAGGTCGCGCAAGCGCCACTCGATTGCCCGGAATCGTAGGCCTGGCCTAGGCCCATACCGATTCGAGCGAGGCGCCGGGGATCAAAAAACTTACAATTTGCGTTGACGCAAATAAGCGATTTTTTTGCCGGGACGCCTGCGCGTGTGTATCGTGGCACACACCGCAGCCACGCACCGGCGCTGCTGCGACGCCACATCAGGACCTGAATTCACTATGCAATACAAAGACTTGCGCGATTTCATCAACCAGCTCGAGCAGCTGGGAGAGCTGCGACGCACGCGCGTGCCGGTGTCCCCCAACCTGGAAATGACGGAGATCTGCGACCGTCTGCTGCGCGCTGGCGGGCCGGCTGTCCTGTTCGAGCGTCCGGCCGGCTTTGGCAGCCCTGAGGGCATCTATGGCGTCCCGGTACTCGCCAATCTCTTCGGGACGACGCACAGGGTGGCGCTGGGCATGGGCGCGGAATCGCTCGAAGACCTGCGCGACATCGGCCGCGTGCTGTCGGCCCTGAAGGAGCCCGAGCCGCCACGCGGACTGCGCGAGGCCGGCAAGCTGTTCACGCTGGCCAAGTCGGTCTGGGACATGGCGCCCAAGCGCGTCAGCAGCCCCGCCTGCCAGGAGATCGTCTGGGAAGGCAATGACGTCGACCTGGCGCGCTTGCCGATCCAGACCTGCTGGCCCGGCGATGCCGCGCCGCTGATCACTTGGGGGCTGGTCGTCACCAAGGGCCCGCACAAGAAGCGCCAGAACCTTGGGATCTACCGCCAGCAGGTGATCAGCCGCAACCAGGTCATCATGCGCTGGCTGGCGCACCGCGGCGGCGCGCTCGACTTTCGCGAACACGCGCTGGCCAATCCCGGCAAGCCGTTCCCGATCGCGGTGGCGCTCGGCGCCGACCCGGCCACCATCCTCGGTGCGGTCACGCCGGTGCCGGACACGCTCTCCGAATACCAGTTCGCCGGCCTGCTGCGCGGCAGTCGCACGGCACTGGCCGGCTGCCTGACGCCGACACTGTCCGAACTGAGCGTGCCGGCCTCGGCCGAGATCGTGCTGGAAGGGCATATCCAGCCCGACCCGGACCATCCGTCGGGTTACCAGCACGCGCTCGAAGGCCCCTATGGCGACCACACCGGCTATTACAACGAGCAGGACTGGTTTCCGGTCTTCACGATCGACCGCATCACCATGCGGCGCGACCCGATCTACCACTCGACCTACACCGGCAAACCGCCCGATGAGCCGGCGGTGCTCGGCGTGGCGCTCAACGAGGTGTTCGTGCCGCTGCTTCAGAAGCAGTTCCCGGAAATCACCGACTTCTACCTGCCGCCCGAAGGCTGCAGCTACCGCATGGCGCTGGTGCGCATGAAGAAGCAGTATGCCGGCCACGCCAAGCGCGTGATGTTCGGCGTGTGGAGCTTCCTGCGCCAGTTCATGTACACCAAGTTCATCGTGGTCGTGGACGACGACATCGACGTGCGCGACTGGAAGGAAGTGATCTGGGCCATCACCACGCGCGTCGATCCGGCGCGCGACACGGTCATGGTGGAGAACACGCCGATCGACTACCTGGACTTTGCCTCGCCGGTGTCCGGGCTCGGTTCCAAGATGGGCATCGACGCCACCGATAAGTGGCCGGGCGAGACCACGCGCGAATGGGGCCGTACGATCAGCATGAATCCGGCCGTGAAGGCCAGGGTGGACGACATGATGGCCACCCTGTTCGACCATCCCGCCAGCGCGTGAGCCCGGGCGCCGCTATCATGGCAGGCTGAACCGCGGAGCGGCGCGAGACGCACCCGTGCCGCCCCGTTCGCCTTCACCATCCGATGCCCGCGACAGACGGGCGCCAGGAGGAGACATGACCACCCTTGCAGAAGGGAAAGAAGGGAAGCTGATGTGGACGCCGTCTGCCGCATTCCGCGACGGCAGCCAGCTCGCGCAGTTCATGCGCTGGCTGCAGCGCGAGCGCGGGCTCGCGTTCGACGACTACGCCAGTCTCTGGCGGTGGTCGGTCACCGAGATCGAAGCTTTCTGGGATGCGGTGCGCGCGTACTTCGACGTGCGCTTCGACACGCCCGCGCAAAGTGTGCTGGACCGGCGCGTGATGCCCGGCGCGCGCTGGTTCGAGGGCGCGAGCCTGAACTACGTGCAGCAGGTGTTCCGCCACGCCGGCAGCGGCGCGGCCCGCCAGCGCGCGGCCATCCGCCATGCAGGCGAGAATCGCCCCCTTGAAGACCTGAGCTGGGATACGCTCGAAGCCCAGGTTGCGTCGCTCGCGCATGCGCTGCGCCAGATGGGCGTACGCCGCGGCGACCGCGTGGCCGGCTACCTGCCGAATATTCCCGCGACCATCGTCGCCTTCCTCGCCACGGCCAGTCTCGGCGCGGTATGGTCGGGCTGCGCGCCGGACATGGGCCAGGTCGCGGTGATCGACCGTTTCCGCCAGATCGAACCGCGTGTGCTGATCGCGGTCGACGGCTATCGCTACGGTGGCAAGGATTATGACCGTGCCCCGGTGGTGGCGGATCTTGTCGCCGCCCTGCCCTCGCTCACCGATGTCGTCATCGTCCCGCACACTGGCAACCGGGTCATCGCACGCGATGGCGTAAGCGTCCATGCATGGCAGGACGTGCTGTGCCACCGCGTGCCGCTCGCCGTCGAATCGGTGCCCTTCGACCATCCGCTGTGGATCGTCTATTCGTCCGGCACCACGGGCATGCCCAAGCCGATCGTGCATGGCCATGGCGGCATCGTCATCGAGCAGCTCAAGCTGATGGCGTTCCACAACAACCTCGGCCCCGACGACGTGTTCCACTGGTACAGCAGCAGCGGCTGGATCATGTGGAACGCGCAGGTCGCCGGACTGCTGCTAGGCACGACCATCGCGCTCTATGACGGCAACCCGGCGTGGCCGGATGCAGGCGTGCTGTGGCGCTTTGTCGACGACGCGCGTGTCACGATGTTCGGCGCCGGCGCGGCCTTCTTCACCAACTGCATGAAGGCCGGCGTCGAGCCGGCGCGCATGGCCGACGTGTCGCGGCTGCGCGGCCTGGGCTCGACCGGCTCGCCGCTGCCGGAGGAAGCCTATGCATGGATCTACCGCCACGTGCGCAGCGATATCTGGCTGGTGCCCATGTCCGGCGGCACCGATTTCGCCGGGTCCTTCGTTGCCGGCTGCCCGCTGCTTCCGGTGTATGCGGGCGAGATGCAGTGCCGCTGCCTCGGCGCCAAGGTAGAGGCCTTTGACGAGATCGGACAAGCTCTGATCGACCAGGTCGGCGAACTGGTCTGCACCGAACCCATGCCGTCGATGCCGCTGTACCTGTGGGGCGACGCCGACGGCAAGCGCTACCGCGACAGCTACTTCGACACCTACCCCGGCGTGTGGCGGCATGGCGACTGGATTCGGATCACCGCGCGTGGCGGCGCCATCATCTACGGACGCTCCGACGCCACCATCAACCGGCACGGTATCCGCATGGGCACCAGCGAGCTGTACCGCGTGGTGGAAGAGCTGCCCGAAGTCCTGGACAGCATGGTGGTGGATCTCGAGTACCTGGGCCGGGATTCGTACATGCCGCTATTCGTGGTGCTGCGCGACGGACTGGTGCTGGACGATGCCCTGCGCGATACGCTGCGCAGCCGCATTCGCGACGCACTGTCGTCCCGCCACGTGCCCAACGAGATCCTCCAGGCGCCGGCCATCCCGCGCACGCTGTCCGGCAAGAAGATGGAAGTGCCAATCAAGAAGCTGCTGCTGGGGCATGCACCGCACAGCATCGCCAACCGCGATGCCATGGCCAATCCGGACAGCCTGGACTGGTATTTCGCCTACGCCGGGCGATATCTTGCGGCTCGGCAGGCAGACTCCGCCCCGGCCTGAACCGCCGTGCGCCCGGCGAACGTCAAAACTCCACGTCGAGTTCGCTGATTTCGTCGGGCTCCTGCTTGGCCGCGGCGATCCACTCCTGCAGTTCGGGCATGGCCAGGATCTGCTTGCAGTACTCCACGGGCACCGGGTCCAGCATCACGCCGTACGTGACGAAGCGCGTCACCACCGGCGCATACATGGCATCGGCCATCGTGCGCGTGCCAAACAGATAAGGCCCGCCATAGCGCGTCAGGCAGTCCGTCCAGATGGCGGTGATGCGATCAATATCGGCCTGCGCGCGCGACCATACCTTCAAGCCCGGGAAATGCCCCTTGAGATTCATAGGCAACGCCGCGCGCATGGCAGCAAAGCCAGAATGCATCTCCCCGCAGATCGCGCGGCAATGCGCGCGCGCTGCGCGGTCGTCCGGCAGCAGCCCCGCCTTCGGATGGATCTCGTTCAGATATTCGGCGATCGCCAGGGTGTCCCAGACGGTCACGCCCTGATGGCGCAGGCAAGGCACCAGGATCGACGGCGACAGCAGCAGGATTTCGGCCCGCACGGCCGGGTCGTCCGGGGTCACCAGCACCTCCTCGAACTCCAGGCCCGCAAAGCGCGCCAGCAGCCATCCGCGCAGCGACCACGATGAATAGGTCTTGCTGCTGATGGTGAGTGTGGTCTTGCCCATCTCGCCTCCTTACCCGTCGCGACGATCCGCGCAATGCCGGCTCTCCGGCACTACGCACCCATGCAGTGCAGCGGGCCAGCACCAGCATGAAGCCCTTGCGCATGCTGTCAACCCGCAGCCCCTTGCGGGCGACTGCGACGCCACCTGCGGCACGTCCCCGCCATCTTGACCGTGCGGCTCGCAAAGCTTGTGCCACCATTCATGCCGATGGCATATATATTGCGGATACCGGCCCACTGAATCACGGGAGGCGAGCCATGCTGTACCAGGCGTACCAGACCTATGCGGACTTGATGCAGCCGGGCTGCACGCTGGCCGATCTCACTGCATCCTGGATTGCCGCCAACCCGCGCGCCGCCGGTACCGACTCACTGCGTTCTCTGTGGGCAGCCTGCGAGATCCTGGCACTGGCACGCCTGACCCACCACCGTCCCGCCTTTGGTATTGACAGCGTAGTCGTCAATGGCGTGCCCGTGCAGGTTTCCGAGGAAGTGGTGGCGCGTACGCCATTCTGCTCGCTGCTGCACTTCCGCCGTCACGGCATCGGCGGGCAACCCCGCGTGCTGCTGGTCGCGCCGATGTCCGGCCATTTCGCCACGCTGCTGCGCGGCACGGTGCAGACTATGCTGGCCGACCATGACGTCTACATTACCGACTGGCACAACCCGCGCGATATCCCGCTGCTGGCCGGCCGCTTCGGCTTCGATGAATTCGTCGATCACCTGATCTTCTTTCTGCAGACGCTGGGCGGGCACACGCACCTGGTGGCCGTATGCCAGCCCACCGTTGCGGCGCTGGCCGCCGCCGCGCTGATGGCCGAGGATGACGACCCGGCCCAGCCGCCCAGCCTCACGCTCATGGCCGGGCCAATCGACGCGCGCGTCAATCCGACCAAGGTCAACGAACTGGCCATGAGCCGTCCGATTGAGTGGTTCGAGAGCACCCTGATCGGCTTCGTGCCGCTGCGCTTTGTTGGTGGGCTGCGCCGTGTCTACCCGGGCTTTGTCCAGTTGCTGGCCTTCATGAGCATGAACCTGGATCGGCACGAACAGGCGCTGCGCGAGTTGCACGCGCTGCGCTCGCGCGGCGAGCACGACAGGGCCGACGCCATCCAGGACTTCTACGTCGAGTACTTCGCCACCATGGACCTCACGGCGGAGTTCTACCTCGAGACCGTCAGTATGGTGTTCCAGCGTTTCCTGCTGGCGCAGGGGCTGCTGGAAGTGGGCGGTCGCCGCGTTTCCACGCACGCCATCCGCCGTACCGCCCTGCTGACCGTGGAGGGTGAACGCGACGACATCTGCGCCATCGGTCAGACCATGGCCGCCCAGGACCTGTGTGGCAGCCTGCGCCCGTACCTGCGCATGCACCATGTGCAGACGGGAGTTGGCCACTATGGCGTGTTCAATGGCAGGCGCTGGGAGACTCAGGTCTATCCGTTGGTGCGGGATACGATCTATATGCGCGAGTGATGTCTCCCCTCGCGCCATCGCGAATACAATGCGCAGTCCATTACCGGACAAAGCATGGCATTCCGACATATCCAACGCTTTCAGGATCAGGACCTGGTACGCATCGGCCACGAGGAAAATTACCTGCTGCTGGCGCCACAACATGGTGGACGGCTCGTGCGCTGGGTACTGCACGGGGAGGACATCCTCTACTGGCCCGCTCAGGCCGACTGGAACCGCCCGGCGAAGATCCGAGGCGGCAATCCTCTGCTGTTCCCGTTTATTGGACGGCACTTTGCCGACGGACAAGCCGGCCATTGGCGCGACGCGGACGGCTTGATTCACGCCTTGCCGCAGCATGGGTTTGCGCGCGACCTGCCCTTCGCAGTGGCTGACACTGCGGACGACGGCATCGCCATGGTGCTGGAATCGTCGGACAGCTCCAAGGCCGGCTATCCCCATGCGTTCAGGTTCGAGGCAAGCTACCGCTTGCTCGACTGTGGACTGGAAGTGGCCCTGCGCACGGAAAACACTGGGGGCACGCGCCTGCCCTACTATGCCGGCCACCACTTCTATTTTTCCCTGCCCGCCATGCAGCGGTGCGAGTGCCGCCTGTTACTGTCAGAAACGGCGCGAGTGCGACAGGAGCCGGACGGTCGGCTTACCACGCCGGCGGCGGGTGAACCGGCCTATGCACTGGACGACCACCGCCTGCAAGACACTTTCCATGTGCTGAAAGGTGCCGGCTCCATCACGATGGCATCGCCGGACAAGACGTTGACGGTTGACCTCGAAGTGCCGGGCAGCATCGCATGGCACGCGGTGACGACATGGTCGGAAAGTGACGATTCAGACTTCTACTGCGTCGAGCCGTGGCTCGGCCTGCCTGACGCCATCCACAATGGCCAGGGGCTGCGCTGGCTGGAGCCCGGCCAGCAGGAAACCGCCACCTGCCGACTGCGCGTGGACTAGATACCCATCTCAGTGTTCGAAATCGAGCCCGCCGATCAACACCGACGGGTCAGCCTGCGAGAGCGAACTCCAGTCAAGCTGACGCGGCTCCTGCCAGGCCCTCAGCTTGGCCGGCAAGGCCGTGAGGTAGGCGGCAAAGCGTTGATCGCCACCGGCTGTGAACAGCGACTCCACTTCCAGTCCGTCCCACGCCAGGGTGACATCGAGCGGATGCGCAAAACGCTGCAACTCCACCGCACCGTGCCCCCGAATGCGGACGCGCGCCGGCGAGCCTGGCAGCGTACCCGGCAGGACTTCCACCTGTAAACGGTGCGGGTAAAGGCGGACTATCGCATCGACGATGCGCGGGAGGCAGTCTGCTTCGAATCGCGCGATGAAGTCGGTGGTCACGGTCGGTCCTTTGTTCTGGAAATGGCGGAAGGATGGCGAATGGCGCACAGGCAAGCATACGGCGCGGCCGCCACTCAAAGCAACCAGCAGGCCATCACGTCCCGGCAATGCGGCGAGCCGGCGGCAATTCGTGCTAGAATCCGCCCCCAAGCTATGCCATGCGGGCGTCGTATAATGGCTATTACCTTAGCTTCCCAAGCTAAAGACGTGGGTTCGATTCCCATCGCCCGCTCCACTGCCAAGTTCGTGGCGGGTGCCACTGGCCCCACACAGACCGATCGGTAGCAGGCAGAGGAGACACACGTTGTCCCCATTGCGGCCAACTCCATCACTCGGATGGTTGTCGTTGCCGCATTTGCAACCCTGGCTTTCCTCCGGGGTTATCCATGCCCCTACATGGTTCACCCCCCTTATCCGAGGATGATCAGTGCCATCTAAACAGCGAGACGTATCTGACCTGCACGCCGACAAGAAGCCGGTCCATGTGGCATTCGGCGTGGATGCTGGCTACTACCGCGGCATGGGTGTCACCATCACGTCCGTTGTGGAAAACAACCCGGGAGTGGATTTCGTTTTCCATGTTTTTGCTTTTTCCGTCACGGCAGACAATCGAGAGAAGCTGGAGAAGCTGGAGAAACTGTATGGCGTCACCGTCCAGCTCCATCTGCTCGACACGGCCACCCTCGACGATTTTCGTCAGTTCCCCTGTTTCAGCAAGCATTCCCTGGGCACTTTTATCCGCTTGCTGATTCCATCGAGGCTGAGCGGTATCGCGGACCAGGTGCTGTACCTGGATGCTGACCTGCTTTGCTTTGGCGATATGTCCGACCTGCTCGCCATCGATCTCGGAGACTGCATCGCCGCAGCGGTCGCCGATGAGAAGGACACGACTGTCAAGACGCAGATCCCGGCACTGGGGCTGAAACACGGCCACTACTTCAATGCCGGCGTCATGTACATCGATGTGCAGAACTGGATCGCCGCCGACGTCCAGCAGGTCGCGTTAAAAGCACTCACGACGCTGGACATGCGATTTGCGGACCAGGATGCCCTCAACATCGCGCTTGATGGCAGGGTCAGATTGGTAGATTCGAAGTGGAACTATCGATATCACCTTGTGGACTACCTGACACGCGGCGAAACCAAGCTGAACGTATCGCAACCTTACGTTTTCATGCACTTCACCGGCCCGGTAAAGCCATGGCACAGCTGGTGTCTGCATGACATCCGCGAGTTGTTCACTGATATCCAGTCCCGCTCGCCATGGGCGGATTCGCCGCTTGACGGGCCCGGAACCGCGCGAGAATTGAAACTGTTTTCCAAGTTTCTGATCACACAACACCGTATCGCGGAAGGCGTCTACTGGCATTGCCGTTACCTGAAATCGCGGCTAATGCAGAACCTGAAATCCTCATAAGGCTTTCGCCTGAGAACTACCGTTTTACGCAAGTAAGTGCAGACCAAGAAGAGAATGACTCAACTCGATCAAAGCCTCACTTCGCCGGCTCAATTGTCGGGTTTTGATTCTACGGAAAGGGATTCCGCGATATTCAGGGTTATAACCCGACTTGCCGCATTCATCCTTGCGGCCTTTTACGTCCTTGCGCTGATCGTCGATCGTGCGGCCGGTGTGCTGTATGGCCTGCTAATTGTGCTGGGCCTCACGTTACTGATCTGCCGCTGGAAATCGCAAAGTCCCCTGCTTGTCAGTCAGATCAGGCGTTACTGGCCACTTATCCTCGCAATGGCCGCACCAATGGTTGCGGTAGTGGCAAACGAGATATCGAGGCTGCAATTCTCGAGCCGTAGCCTTGATGCACCATCGCGGCTTGCCTTTTTTGCCTTGGTGCTGTGGTCTGTTTCGAGCATCCCAATCCGCTACTTGCGACATGTGCAATGGGCCTTTGTTGCCGGTGCAGTCCTGTCCACTGTCAAGATCCACGTACTAACCCACGGGGGGCAAGACAGATACCTGACGGACTTCATTCCCATCACCATCTTCATTGAAATGGCAATGGTGATGGGAACGTACGGTTTGTTCTCGCTTGCCTGGAACTCGAAACAGGACAAGATTCAAATCTTTATTAAAGTCCTGGCGGCAGCAATTGTCCTGTACGGCAGCTACCTTTCCCAATCACGCGGCGCATGGATAACCATACCAGTGTTCGGCGGAATTGCACTGTTCTCCAGCGGAATGCTACCGAAGGGCCGCAAGCTGGTGATTGCAGTTCTGATTGCGTTCGCGCTCATCGGAGCAATGAGCCAAGCCAAGCTGGTTAAAGACCGGATTGCCGACGCGCGCAACGATATCCAGCAGTACATGACCGGCAGCAATGTCGACACCTCAATAGGCTTTCGCTTTCAGCTGTGGCACGGCTCCGCCGTGATCTTCAGCGAGCATCCGGTTTTCGGTGTGGGCGTTGAAAGGTATCGTGAAGCGCTTGCAGACTTGGCCAATCGGAAGGTCATTACGCCGGCAGCTTCCGAATTTGCTCATTCGCACAATGAGTTCCTGTTCAACGCTGCCAGACTTGGCCTGTTTGGCATTGCCGCCCTGCTGGCCCTGTACCTGGTACCCGCCTACTATTTCGCGCGGGATCTCAGGCACCGCGACAAAGAGGTCCGTGCCGCGGCTTGCATGGGCGCCTGCTTGTGTGCCGGCATTTTCATACTCGGCCTGACCGACGTGGTGTTCCTTTGGTGGGAGGTCTTCCCCTTCTACGCGGTAGGTGTTGCCACATTCATAACCTTCATTGATAAGAAGAAGGCCGCCATGACAGTCCCACAGAGAACTGCGGGATAGCCTCCTTGTTGCCATGCTCCCCCAAGACCCCACTACCGAACCGATCCCCGCAGAAGGCATGCAGACTGCCCTGAGCGAAGCCCCTCCCACGAACGATCCGGAAGGCGTTGCCCACCCCCGCCGCATCCGCTCGTTCGTCCGGCGCGCCGGCCGCACCTCCACCGGCCAGCAACGCGCCATCGACGAAGTAGGCCCGCGCCTGCTGGTACCCTACGCCCCCCAGCCGCTCGACTGGGAAGCCACATTCGGCCGCAAGGCCCCCGCGATCCTGGAAATCGGCTTCGGCATGGGCGAGACCACCGCGCATATCGCGCAGCTCCGCCCGCAGGACAATTTCCTTGGCTGCGAAGTGCACGAACCTGGCGTGGGCGCACTGCTGAAGCTCGCGGGCGAGCGTGGCATCGAAAACGTGCGCATCATCCAGCACGATGCCGTGGAGGTCATCGCCCACATGCTGACGGACAACTGCCTGGATGGCGTGCATATCTACTTCCCCGACCCGTGGCACAAGAAGCGCCACAACAAGCGCCGGCTGGTGCAAGCGCCGCTGGTGAAGTTGCTGGCCTCGCGCCTGAAACCGGGTGGCTATATCCACTGCGCCACGGACTGGGAAGAGTACGCCCACCAGATGGTGGAAGTGCTGTCCGGGGAGCCGGCCCTGGAGAACACGTCCTCGGCCGCTGATGGCTTTTCGGAGCGGCCGGAATACCGGCCCATCACCAAGTTCGAGCGCCGCGGCGTGCGGCTCGGGCATGGCGTCTGGGATGTCGTGTTCCGCAAGCGCTGCTGAACGACTCGGCTGGCATAAACAAAAAGGCGTGGCACAGGCCACGCCTTTTTGTTTTCTGCGGCCGCCGTATCAAGCGTGCCAGGACACCATCCCGGTGTACGCCGTAGCCAGCACGATGATGCCGAATGCAATCCGGTACCACGCGAACGGCTTGAAATCATGCGTGGCGACGAAGCGCAGCAGCCAGCGCACGCAAAAGAAGGCCGACACGAAGGCGAAGACGAAGCCGACAGCGAAGATGCCCAGGTCGTCCGCCGACAGCATGGAGCGGGCCTTGTACAGCTCATACACCGTCGCCCCGAAGATCACGGGGATGGCGAGGAAGAACGAGAACTCGGTCGCCACCTGGCGCGACAGGCCGAAGAGCATCCCGCCGATGATGGTGGCGCCCGAACGCGACGTGCCCGGGACCAGTGCAAAGCACTGCGCGATGCCGACCTTCACGGCATCGCGCCAGTTCAGGTCATCCACCGACTCGATGCGCGGCGCACCGGCCTTGGCGGCCTGCAGCAAGGCGTTGCCGCGCGGATTAGTTGTCATGCCGCGCCGCCCGTCGTGCCATTCGGCCAGCAGGATCACGACGCCACCGATGATGAACGCCAGCGCCACCGTGATCGGGTTGAACAAATGGGCCTTGATCCATTTGCCGAACACCAGCGCCAGCACGATGGCCGGTACCGTCGCCACAATGACATTGACGGCGAAGCGCTGCGCCTTCGGGTCGGAGGTCAGCCCGCTCAATACATTGGCGATGCGCCGGCGGAACTCCCAGCAGACCGCGAGGATCGCGCCGAACTGGATCACGATCTCGAAGATCTTGCCCTTCTCGTCGTTGAAGTCGAGCAACTGGCCGGCCAGGATCAGGTGGCCGGTGCTCGAAATAGGCAGAAACTCGGTCAGTCCTTCGACGATGCCGAGGATCACGGCTTTCAGGGCAAGTGCGATTTCCATGGATGGGATCGATTAGGCGGGGACATGCCCGGTATGGACCGGGCGATGCCTGCTTGGTGGCTCAGGGGCGGTTAATCTTGACGTTGATACCGTCGGACAAGACGGTGATTGTACCGGGCTCGACATCTCGTCCCGCAAGACGCAGCTGGTCCGGCCTGAAGGTATACAGCGCGTAGCCCTGCAGGAACTGCTCAGCCACAATCCCGCCCAGCGCGTTGATCTGGCGCGAAAACTGGCCGGGCAGTCCCTGCACATCGAACTGCTGGACTTCCGGATCCTGCAGCACTACCGAATGGCTGGGAGCGTCATAACGCAGCCCGCTGTCCAGCGCGAACCGGCCCGCCAGCGCCTGGCGGAAGAACAATTTGTTGTCAACGATGGCATCGAACTGCAAGTTGACACGATTGCGTGCCGCATCGAGCGTCAGGCGTGGGTTGGACAACTGGATGTCGAACAGCTCCAGGTAGCGCTTGCTGAACGGGAATTTATGCTCCAGCGCCGATTGCAGCTGACTTTGCGAAAACGTGTATTCGTTGCCGAAGGAACCGCAGGCGCCCAGCCAGACAGTCGCAACAGCAGCGGCGATGGCGCCAGTCCAGCGCCGCCGGGAAATCCGGATCATATTGCCTCCGATGGATGGATTTGCGCCGATCGGCGCGGGCAGCCCCTGCACAGCCATTGCGAAGCCATTACGCATCGCGCCCGGCAGGCGCGGTCAGGATTTCAAGCTGCGTGAGCCAGCGCAGCGCCGATTCACGCGAGTCGCCACACATTTCGGCCGAGGGTTGCAGCCCGCCGCAAAAGGCCGGCCGCTCCGGCCGGCCGAACACCGCGCATCTCGCATCGGGCAGCAACTGCGCGCAACGAACCCCGGCCGGTTTTCCAGCCGGCATGCCGGGTAGCGGCGATGCGATCGAGGGCGCAATGCAACAGGCGCCGCAGCCGTCGCGGCAAGAAATGTGAGACTGACAGCTCATGTGATTGGTTCAGCAGGCCGTCGCCAGGCGGCGGCAAACGCGCCATTGTGCCCGAATACGACCGCAACTCCCGCTGGTCTTCCCAGGCATCCATCATCAGGAGCATCTTGAGTCACTTATTGTATGGGTGCCGCGCTATCCGCCCCAAGGCAGGGCGAACCCGGGTTGACCCCTGCCGCGAACCCGCCCTACATTACTGACCCATAAGTTATTAATATCCGCCCCCCGCTGCTCGTCACCATGGCAATACCTGGCAAGACCCCCGTGATCGACCGCCCCGCCTCCCCCAAAGACGCCGAAGTCCCGCGTTGGAGCCGGCGCAAGGCCGCCCGCCCGCAGGAACTGGTCGCCGCCGCGCTCGACTTGTTCGTGGCGCGCGGCTATGCCGCCACGCGACTGGAAGACGTGGCCGCGGCCGCGGGCGTCTCCAAGGGGACGGTGTACCTCTACTTCGCCAACAAGGAAGAGCTGTTCAAGACCGTGGTGCGCGAGAACCTGGTGCCGGCCCTGGCGCGCGGCACGGACCTGGTCGACCGCTTCGAGGGCTCGACCCCGGAGTTGCTGCGCGAGCTGCTGCGCGGCTGGTGGGGACTGATCGGCGCCACGCCGGTGGCGGGACTGACCAAGCTGATCATGGCGGAGTCGGGCAACTTCCCGGACATCGCGCGCTTCTACCAGGAAGAAGTGATGGTGCCCGGCGACGAGTTGTTCGCGCGCGTGCTGGCGCGCGGCGTCGAGCGCGGCGAGTTCCGGGCCCTGCCCGCGAATCCGGCCACCACGCTGGTCTGTGCGCCGCTGGTGTTCCTGATGCTCTGGCAGCGTGCGTTCGGCCTCTACGCGCACAAGGAAATCGACCCGGATGCCTACCTCGACAACCTGCTCGAAATGCTGCTGTTCGGCCTGACGACGGGCGAGGCGCGCGACCGCCCGCTGCCGCCGAAGTCCGGACCCTACGTCTGGGAAAAGATCCGCGACGAGATGCAGGCCCAGCAGCTGGCGCAGGGCGCCGGCGAGCCGGACACGACGGCAGCCACAGGCGCCGCACAAGAAGACGAGACATGAAGCGAAACACGAAGATCCTGATTGCCGTACTGGGCGCGGTGGCTGTGCTCAGCGCCACCGCCGCGGTACGCAAGGCCAGCAGCACGCGCCGGGCGCAGGCGTCGGCGCAGGCCGCTGCGCCTTCCGTGGTGGAGTTCCTGCAGTCCGATCTGGTGCTGGCTGGCACGCATGACCTGCAGGTCGCGCTGCCCCTGTCGGGCAGCCTGCGCGCGCTGAACCAGGCCTCGGTCAAGGCCAAGGTCTCGGGCGAGGTGCAGCAGGTGCTCGTACGCGAAGGCGAGGCCGTGCGCGCGGGACAGGTCATCGTGCGCATCGACCCGACCGAGTACGAGGCCAAGGTCGCGCAGGCACGCGGCCAGATGCTGGCGGCACGCGGCCAGTTCGAGAACTCGCGCCAGACCTGGGAGCGCAACCGCGAGCTGGTCGGCAAGGGCTTTATCTCGAAGACCGCGTTCGACAACTACCAGTCCAACCTCGATGTGGCGCGCGCCAACCTCGATGCCGCCCAGGGCGGGCTGGCCGTGGCGCAGAAGGCATTGAACGATACCGTGGTCAAGGCCCCGCTCGACGGCATGGTCGCCGCGCGCGCGGTGCAGCCCGGGGAAAAAGTATCGCCCGACACACGCCTGATCGACCTGGTCGACCTGCGCGTGCTGGAACTGGAAGCGCCCGTTCCGATGGCTGACGTGGCGCGCGCGTCGGTGGGCCAGTCGGTGCGGCTGAATGTGGAAGGCGCGGGGCAATTCGCTGGCGCGCTCGTGCGCATCAATCCCGCTGTCAGCCAGGGTACGCGCAGCATCATGGTCTATGTGCGCGTGCAGAACGGCGAGGGCAAGCTGCGCGCCGGCATGTTCGCGCGCGGCGCGCTGGTGCTGGGCGAGCGCAGCGGCGTGGTGTCCGTGCCGGTCTCGGCCGTGCGCAGCGACGGCGAACGCGCCTTTGTCTACGTGGTCGAGAACGGCATGCTGGCCGAGCGCGCCGTGCAGACCGGCGTGCGCGACGAAGGCAGCGGCATGGTCGAGATCATCTCGGGGCTGGCCGCCGGAGCCGAGATCGTGCGCAACAACCTGGGCACGCTGCGCAGCGGCAGCCAGGTGCGCCGCGTGAAGGACCTGAGGCCTGAGGCCTGAGGACGACGCGCCATGTGGTTCACCCGCCTGTCGATCCAGAACCCCGTGCTGGCCACCATGATGATGCTGGCCTTCATCGTGGTGGGCCTGTTCTCCTACCAGCGCCTGCCGGTGGACCAGTTCCCCGACATCACCTTCCCGGTGGTGGTGGTGCAGACCGAATACCCGGGCGCCGCGCCGGAATCGGTCGAGTCCGACGTCACGCGCAAGGTCGAGGAGATCGTCAACACGATCTCGGGCATTGACGAGATCTTCTCGCATTCCTACCAGGGCACCTCCGTGGTCGTGGTCAAGTTCGACCTGAGCGTCGACGTCGGCCAGGCCGCGCAGGACGTGCGCGACAAGCTGGCGCTGATCCGCCCGCAGCTGCGCGACGAAGTCAAAGAGCCGCGCGTGCTGCGCTACGACCCCACCGACGCGCCGATCTTCTATCTCTCCGTCTCGAACGCGCCCGGTGCGCAGCGCAGCCAGCGCGAGCTGACCACCATTGCCGACCAGATCGTGCGCAAGCGGCTCGAGACCGTGCGCGGCGTGGGCGCGATCAACATCGTCGGCGGCACCAAGCGCGAGGTGGAGATCCGCATCCGCCCGGCGCAGCTCGAAGCGCTCGGCATCGGCATCGACCAGGTCATGAATGCGATCCGCAGCGAGAACCAGGAGCTGCCGGCCGGAGAACTGCGCTCGTCCGCGACCGAAACCGTGGTGCAGGTCAAGGGCCGCGTGGCCACGCCCGACGCCTTCCGCCGCATCATCGTCGCGCGCCGCGCGGGCCAGCCGGTCACGCTCGGTGAGATCGCCGACGTGCGCGACGGCCAGGAGGAGCAGGAAAGCCTGGCGCTGCTAGACGGCAAGCGCGCCCTCTTCCTGTCCGTGGTCAAGGCGCAGGGCCAGAACACGGTGGATACCGTCGATGGCCTGGTGCGCATGGCCGATGAAGTTCGCAAGCTGGTGCCCGCGGGCGTGCAGCTTACCGTGGTCAACGACACCGCGCGCGGCATCCGCAGCAGCGTGAAAGAGGTGCGCTCCACGCTGCTCGAAGGCGCGCTGCTGACCGTGGCGATCGTCTTCCTGTTCCTGGGCTCGTGGCGCAGCACGGTGATCACGGGCCTGACGCTGCCGATCGCGCTGATCGGCACCTTCGGCGTGATGTACCTGTGCGGCTTCACGCTCAACGTGATCACGCTGATGGCGCTGTCGCTGTGCGTGGGCCTGCTGATCGACGATGCCATCGTGGTGCGCGAGAACATTGTGCGCCACAACCTGATGGGCAAGGATCACCGCACCTCGGCACTGGACGGCACCGCCGAGATCGGCCTCGCGGTACTGGCCACGACGTTCTCGATCGTCGCGGTGTTCCTGCCGGTGGGTTTCATGGGCGGCATCATCGGGCGCTTCTTCCACCAGTTCGGCATCACCGTGGTGGCGGCCGTGCTGATCTCGATGTTCGTGTCGTTCACGCTGGACCCGATGCTGTCCTCTGTCTGGCATGACCCCGACCTGCACGGCACCGGCAACAAGACCAGCTGGTACGGCCGCACCGTGGGCCGGCTGCTGGACTGGTTCTCCGCGCGCATGGATGCTCTCGGCCATGGCTATGCCGGCATGCTGGGCTGGGCGCTCAGGCACCGGCTGGCCACCACGCTGATCGCGATCGTCACCTTCTTCGGCAGCTTTGCGCTGGTGCCGCTGATCGGCACGGAATTCGTGCCCGCCGCCGACCTTGGCGAGACACAGGTCGGCTTCACCACGCCGGTCGGCACGTCGATTGAGGTCACCGAGGCCAAGGTGCGCCAGGTCGAAGCCGCGCTCAAGTCTTTCCCCGAGGTTGCCTATACCTACGCGACGATCAATTCCGGCAATACGTCCGGGCGCAACAACGCGCTGGTGTCGGTGCGGCTGGTCGATCGCCGCGCGCGCAAGCTGTCCACCGTGCAGCTCAACCCGAAGATCCGGGAGCGCCTGGGCGGCATTGCCGGCATCACGCTGACCATGGTCGGCATGCCCGACGGCGCGGGCGGCCAGAAGGCGATCCAGGTGTCGATCCAGGGCGATGACCTGAACGAGCTGCGGCGGCTGTCGCAGGAGGCCAGCCGCCGCATGCTGGCCATTCGAGGCCTGGCGGACCTGGATTCGAGCATGAAGGACGACCGCCCCACCATCGAGGTGCGCATCCGCCGCGAGCTGGCCTCCGACCTGGGCGTGGGCGTCGCGCAGATCGGCAATGCGCTGCGGCCGCTGCTCGCGGGCGATGCCATCAGTTCGTGGCGCGCGCCCGATGACCAGAACTACGACGTGCGCGTGCGGCTGCCGCGCGATGCGCGCACGGGGCTGGCGGACCTCAATGCGCTGATGATCGCCAGCAGCCAGACCAACCCCGACGGCACGCCGAAGATGGTGCCGCTGCGGCAGGTGGCCGACCTGGTGCCGACCACGGGCGCCAACCAGATCAGCCGCCGCGACCTGAACCGCGAGGTCGAGCTGACTGCCAACACCGCCGGACGTTCCGCGGGCGAGGTGGCGCGCGACGTCAAGGCAGCGCTCGAGGGCATGACCTGGCCAGCCGGCTACAAGTACCGTTTTGGCGGCTCCACCAAGTCGATGAACGAGTCCTTCGGCTATGCAGTCTCGGCGCTGGCGCTCGCCGTGATCTTCATCTACATGATCCTGGCCTCGCAGTTCGCCAGCTTCTTCCAGCCGATCGCCATCATGACCTCGCTGCCGCTCACGCTGATCGGCGTGTTCGCGGCGCTGCTGCTGTTCCGCTCGACGCTGAACATGTTCTCGATCATCGGCTTCATCATGCTGATGGGGCTGGTCACCAAGAACGCGATCCTGCTGGTGGACTTTGCCAACCAGGCCCGGCGCGGGCATGTGGACGGCGCCGACGGCCATGCGCCGCTCTCGCGCGAAGCCGCCCTGGTCGAGGCCGCGCGCGTGCGCCTGCGCCCGATCCTGATGACCACGCTGGCCATGATCTTCGGCATGGTGCCGCTGGCCTTCAGCCTCGGCGAAGGCGCCGAGCAGCGCGCGCCGATGGGCCAGACGGTGATCGGCGGCATCATCACGTCGTCGATCCTGACGCTCGTGGTGGTACCTGTGATCTATACGTACCTTGATGATTTCGCAACGTGGCTGCGGCGGCGCTGGCAAGGCAAGCCGGCCGTGGCGGCCGTGGCGGCCACTTCGCCCGCCGGGACCGACGCGGAGGCCGTGGCACAACATCGGAGCGCCGAATGAGCCGGACCGCGCACGGAGGGTTAAAATACCAGGTTTGACAAGACTGCCCGGCCGTGGCACCGCGCGGCCCGGACACAAGCACCCACATAGCGGTTGGCATTGGTAAGGAATGGCAAGATGGATCTCGAAAAAGCCCGATTCAACATGATCGAACAGCAAATCCGCCCGTGGGATGTGCTGGACCAGGAAATCCTGGACCTGCTGGCGGTGGTCAAGCGCGAGGAATTCGTTCCCGCGGCCTACAAGGGCCTGGCCTTTGTCGACATGGAGATTCCGCTGGCGGGCGGCCAGAACATGCTGCCTCCGCGCGTGGAAGCCCGCATCCTGCAGGAACTGGCCGTGCGCAAGCATGAGAACGTGCTCGAAATCGGCGCCGGCTCCGGCTACATGGCCGCGCTGCTGGCCAACCGCGCGCGCCATGTGCTGACCGTGGATATCATGCCGGAACTCGTGACCCTGGCCCGCCAGAACCTGGCCGGCGCCGGCGTCACCAATGTCGACGTGGCCGAAGGCAACGCCGCCGACGGCTGGACCGCCGCCGCGCCGTACGACGTGATCTGCATCTCCGGCTCGCTGCCGGCCATCCCGCAGTCGATCCTGTCGCAGGTCAAGGTGGGCGGCCGTATCGCGGCCTTCGTCGGCACGCTGCCGGTGATGGAAGCACGCCTGATCACGCGCCTGTCCGAAACCGAATACCAGGTGCTGAACCTGTTCGAGACCGCGGTCAAGCCGCTGGTCGGCGCGGCCCAGCCGTCGCAGTTCCGTTTCTGAGGACACAGCCGCCATGCAGGTCATTCAAGCTGCCGAACTGGCCCAGTGGCTGGCGGATGCCAGCCGCGCCAGGCCGGTCCTGCTCGATGTGCGCGAGCCCTGGGAGGTGCAGACCTGCGCCATGCCGGGCATCACCCATATCCCGATGCGCGACATTCCGGCGCGCGCTGCCGAACTCGACGAAGACGCGGACATCGTCTGCATCTGCCACCACGGCATGCGCAGCATGCAGGTAGCCGCGTATCTCGAACGCCAAGGCTATGCCAAGGTCTACAACCTCACCGGCGGCGTCGACGCCTGGGCGAGCGAAGTGGATCCGGCCATGCCGAAGTACTGAGAGAGGCTGCGCGACCCAGTTTGCCGGCCCGCCCGCGAAGTCAAACCCGAACAAGAAAACGACTGTTGGCCGCGCCTGTGCCGGCAACCTGGAGATGTGATGACGTTTGCGCCTTTCGCCGTGTCCGGCAAGACGCGGCTGGCTATAGCGCTGTCCTTGTATGCGCTGCTGCAAATGCCGGCCACGGCTGCCGACCTGCTGCAGGTCTACCGCGACGCCCAGTCCAATGACGCCCAGTTCGCCAGCGCGCGATCCCAGTTGCTGGCCACGCGCGAGAAGCTGCCGCAGGGCCGGGCCGGGCTGCTGCCGCTGGTCACCGGCACGGCAGGCGCCAACCGCACCAGGCTGGACCAGACTGCGGCGCTGGCGCCGGGTCTGCCCACTGCCTCGGGGGTACGCTTCTTCGACAACAACAGCTGGGCCCTGCAGCTGAGCCAGCCGCTGTTCCGCTGGGACCGCTGGGAAACCTACAAGCAGGGCGAGCTGGCCGCGATGGCGGGCGAAGTCACGTTCCAGCAGGCGCAGCTCGACCTGATCACCCGGTCCTCGCAGGCTTACTTCGACGTGCTCACGGCCCAGGACAACCTCTATCTGGCCGGCGCGCAGAAGAAGGCCATCGGCGAGCAGCTCGCCCAGGCCAAGCGCAATTTCGAGGTGGGCACCGCCACCATCACCGACGCCAACGACGCCCAGGCCCGCTACGACCTGGCCACCTCGACCGAGATCGCCGCGCAGAGCGCGCTGGAAGTCGCCCGCGCCAACCTGCAGCAGATCACCGGCAAGCCCGTCGACGAACTGCTCGGGTTGCGGCCGGAGGCCGCGCTGCCCGCGCCGATCCCGGCCGACGCCAACGCCTGGGCGGCGCAGGCCGAGGCCAGCAACCTGCAGGTGGGCCTGGCCAACTACAACCTGGAAACCGCGCAGCGCGAAACCAACAAGGCGCGCGCCGCACACCTGCCGTCCGTGGACCTGGTGGCTTCCTACGGCTTCACCAACCAGACCGGCAGCGCCACGCAGACGATCTCCACGCACTACAACGCCTCGCAGATCGGCGTGCAGCTGAGCATGCCGATCTTCGCGGGCGGCCAGATCCAGTCGCGCGTGCGTGAAACGCTGGCGCTGGCCGACAAGGCCGCCAGCGACCTGGAATTCGCGCGCCGCACTGCCGCGCAGGGCGCGCGCCAGAGCTATTCGGGCGTCTCCAACGGCCTGGCGCAGGTCAAGGCGCTGGAAGCGGCGGAGCGTTCGGCCCAGAGCGCGGTGGAATCGAACCAGCTCGGTTACGAGGTTGGCGTGCGCATCAACATCGATGTGCTCAATGCCGAGGCGCAGCTGTTCCAGACTCGCGCCAACCTGGCCAAGGCGCGCTATGACACGATCATGAACGGCCTGCGGCTGAAGGCATCGACGGGCGCGCTGAAGGAAGACGATATCGTCCAGATCAACACGCTGCTGACGTCGGCACCGGGGGCCATGTACCAGTTGCCGCAAAAGGCCAAGGTCGGTGCGGTGGCGACGCCCGCGCCCGCGGCGTCTGCTCGCGGCGGCGGCCGGCGTGAGGCGCTGGCAAGCGGCACGCCCCGCTCCTGACGGACATGCTGGACAACGCAAAACGGGCCGCAATGCGGCCCGTTTTGCTTATGCGCTGACCCTAGTTCGCGCGCGTGCGCGACTCCACGCCGAGCAATTGCCAGCGGATCGAAGCGGCATCCGCAGGCGGGTTGGGCACCTTGTACTCGCGCACGCGCAGCTTGTACGACACCCCCGGCTCGAAATCCAGGCCCTCGATCGGCCCATACCAGAGCTGCCACGGCGCCTCCGGCGACTCGCGCCAGCGGTAGCAGGTCATGCGGCCCACGCCGCTGCATTCCACGCGCTGGGAATCGATATAGACGGTCTTCTCGACGCTGCCCGCGGCGTCGATGCGCGCGCCACGCTGGCCGACACCCTCACGCTCGACGAACTGCAGCAGGTCTTCGCTGGCGGTCTTCCAGATGATCTGGCGCCCCGTGGAACCCGCCGTCGGCTGCGTGCCAACCGTCAGGAACGGGGTCTGCATGGCCTTGAGCAAGGCCGACTCCAGCTCCATGCGCGGCGGCGGGCAGGCCATCCGCGTACCGGCGACGTGGTCGAAGCGGATGCCGGTATCGGTCTTGCCGTAGCTGCCGGTAAAGCGGTTGCAGCCGCTGGTGCCGCTGACCGTGCCCTGCGCGGCGTCGATGCCGGCGCTGAACTCGAAGATGATGGGCTGGCCGTTGTCGCCATGCGGGATGTCGCGCAACGTGCCGTCGGGCTGCTGCCAGCGCACCAGTTCCCAGCGGCTCGGGCCGGAGGACTGGGTCTGGTTTAGGGCGGTGGTGGCGCCGGTGGAGTCAGGCGCAGGCCCGGTCGCGCACGCGCCCAGGGCACCTGCCAGGATGGCGGCGGCTGCCCCGCGCCGGGCAATCCGGCGGCAGGTATCACGGGTCAGTGTCTGCATGGGTTCGGCTCCTGTCATGAGGCGAGCCAGGCAGTCCGACTGCCGGGCGCGCCAGGTCAATGCCCCTTAGAGCCTGGGGCCTTGCCACGAATTCCCGATCGGCTCAGGCACCCAGCGCAGGCGCCAGCGCCGCCAGCGTCCGCAGCGTAGCCCCGCGGTGCACTCCCGCGAACGTGCGTGCATGTGCGCGCATGTCCGTCAGCGCGGTGGCATCGGCGAGCAAGCGGGCCGCGGCCTGCATCAACTCTTCGGCGTTCGCCACGCGCCGGCATGCACCGGCGTCGATGGCATCTTCCGTTGCCTGCGCAAAGTTGAAGGTATGCGGGCCAACCAGCACCGGCGTGCCCACGGCGCAGGACTCGATCAGGTTTTGCCCGCCCAGCGGCAACAGGCTGCCGCCCACAAAGGCCAGGTCCGATGCGGCGAAGTACATGGCCATCTCGCCCATCGAATCGCCCAGCACGATGTCGGCGGTGATCGGCGCGGCAAGGTGGTCGATATCCATCGCACTGCGGCGCTGGACCGAGAAGCCTGCTCGCTCCGCCATGGCCGCCACTTCGTCAAAGCGTTGCGGATGGCGCGGTATCAGCAGCAAGGCCGGTCTTGGCGTGTCGCCACCAAGCCGCGGCCAGCGCGACAGTGCATCCAGCAGAAACGGTTCCTCACCCTCCCGCGTGCTGGCGGCCGCCAGCACGGCACGACTGCCGAACGCCTGGCGCAGACGATGGCCGCGCTCGATACCAGCCGGTGCCGGCTGCATGTCGAACTTGAGGTTGCCGGTGATCTGTACCGTATCGAGGCCGAGGGCCTGGAAACGCTCGGCATCGCCGCTGGTCTGCGCCAGCACGCCGGCAAAGTCCGCGTACATGGCTGCCGCTGCGCGTCCGAAGCGCGCCGTGCGGCGGAAGCTGCGCGGCGACAGGCGTGCATTGACGAGGAACAGCGGCACGCCGGCACGGCGCGCGCCGTGCACAAGGTTGGGCCACACCTCGGTTTCCATCAGCATGCCCGCCGCCGGCCGGAAATACCGCAAGAACCGGCTCACGAGCCAGGGCAAGTCGTAGGGCAGGTAGCACTGGAGCACGCGCGGCTCCTTGCCGAACAGTTGCGCGCCAGTCTGACGCCCCGTAGGGGTCATGTGCGTGAGCAGCAGCCGGTGCGTCGGATAGGCGCCCAGCAAGGCCTCGACGAGCGGCTGCGCCGCGCGCGTCTCGCCCACGGAAACCGCGTGCACCCACAGCCATGGGCCTGGCGCGGGCAGATGGCCGTAGGCGCCGAGCCGCTCGCCGACGTTGCGGACATAGCCTGGCTCCTTGCGCCCGCGCCAGTAGAGCCGCAACAACGCCAGCGGCAGGATGACGATCCATAGCAGGCTGTACAGGACGCGCAGCATCATCGGCCAGCTCCGCGTACGCGGCTGGCCGCCTGCCAGACTTCATCGACCGTGGGCACGACGCCGTCGTCGCCCACGTTGGCGATCCGCTCGGACCAGTACCCCTCGGTCTTCCAGCGCCAGGTGGCGGTATAGATTTCCACGGTCGGCCGGCACAGCGCCGCAGCGATATGGACCAGCCCGGTGTCTACCCCGATGACCACCTCGGCGCGATTGATCAGCCCGAAGCCCTGCATCACGGAGAAGCGCGGCAGCACCTGCGCGCCAGGCACACCGGCTGCGATCTCCTGTGCCGCGCGGCGCTCCGCATCGTTGCCCCAGGGCAGCAGCATGGTCAGGCCATCCGCCTGCAGGCGCTGGCCGAGCGCGTGCCAGCTGGTTACCGGCCATTTCTTCTTCGCGCCGGCGGTGGCGTGGAAGCACACTGCGTAGCGCGCCGGCAATTGCGCCCAGATTGGATCATCGACATGGAGCGATTGCGCCGACTCGCCGAAAAACCTTGGCGGCTCGGTCGGAGCCATGCCGGTGAGGGCGGCGCCAAGCAGGCGCGAACGGCGTACAGAGTGCGCCTGGCGCGGAACGCGGACGGGATCGGTGTACAGCAAGCGTGCAGCCGGCTCATAGCCGGAACCCTGCGTGCGGTTGCCAAGGCCGATGACCGGCGCGCCGGCAGCCCGCGCGGCCACGCGCGCGACCACCGCGGTCTTCAGCAACCCCTGGCTCTCGATCACGGCGTCATAGCGCTGCGCGCGCAGCGCATCGCGAATCTCACCGATCTCATGCCAGATGGCGGGTTGCCAGAAGCGCTTGCGCCAGCGCCGCAGCGCAAACGGGATCACGCGCGCTACGTCGGGCAGCAGGCGCACGAGGTCAACGTAGCCCTCCTCCACCACCCAATCGATCTGCGCGCCCGGCCAGCGCGCGCGCAGATCGTGGATCAGCGGCATATTGTGAACGACATCGCCCAGCGACGAGACCTTGACTACCAGGATGCGCGGATTGGCCGGCAATACGAACGGCACCGCCTGCGTCACGGCCTGCGGTGCCGCCGGAGCGGCCATTGCCTCACGCATCTGTTCAGAACGGGAGATTGGCATCAGGCTTTTCGGCCAGGATCACACGCTTGAATTCAGCCTGGATGCGGGCCAGCGCCGCGTCGTTGTCAGCCTCGAAGCGCATCACCACGACCGGCGTGGTGTTGGACGGACGTGCCAGGCCGAACCCGTCGGGATACTCCACGCGTACGCCGTCGATGGTGATCACCTCGCGCGCGCCGTCGAACTTCGCATTCGCCTTGATCTTGTCGAGCAGCGTGAACGGTTCGCCTTCCGCGCACTTGAGCTGCAGTTCGGGCGTGTTGTTGGCGTTGGGCAGCGCGTTCAGCACGGCGCTCGGGTCGGCATGGCGCGACAGGATTTCCAGCAGGCGTGCACCGGTGTACAGGCCGTCGTCGAAGCCGTACCAGCGATCCTTGAAGAACACGTGGCCGCTCATCTCGCCGGCGATGGGTGCCCCGGTTTCCTTCAGCTTGGCCTTGACCAGCGAGTGGCCGGTCTTCCACATCAGCGGCTCGCCGCCGTGCTGGCGGATCCACGGGGCCAGCTTGCCAGTGCACTTGACGTCATAGATCACCTGCGCGCCCGGGTTGCGGCCGAGGATTTCCTCGGCGAACAGCATCAGCTGGCGGTCCGGGAAGATGACCTGGCCGTCCTTGGTCACCACGCCGAGGCGGTCGCCGTCGCCGTCGAAGGCCAGGCCCAGCTCGCAGTCGGTGTCGCGCAGGCACCGCATCAGGTCCTGCAGGTTCTCCACATGAGCGGGATCGGGGTGGTGGTTGGGGAAGTTGCCATCCACCTCGCAGAACAGCTCGGTGACCTCGCAGCCCAGGCCGCGGAACAGGTCGCCTACGAAGGCGCCAGCCACGCCATTGCCGGCATCCAGCGCAATCTTCATCGGGCGGGCCAGTTTCACGTCGCTGGTGATGCGGTCGAGGTACTGCTGACGCACATCGTACTGGCGGTAGCCGCCAGCGCCGCTGGTGAAATTGCCCGCTTCGATGCGCTGGCGCAAGGCCTGGATCTGCTCGCCGAAGATCGCCTTGCCGGCCAGGACCATCTTGAAGCCGTTGTAGTCCGGCGGGTTGTGGCTGCCGGTGACCATGATGCCGGAAGTGGCTTTTACGCCATCCAGCTCGATATTCGTGCCGAAATAGACCATCGGCGTGGCAACCATGCCGAGGTCGATCACGTCCATGCCCGCGGCGCGCAGGCCTTCGACCAGGCCGCCGATGAGGTCAGGGCCCGAGAGACGGCCATCGCGGCCGACCACGACGGCCTTCTCGCCGGCTTCGGCTGCCGCGGAACCGAATGACTGGCCGATCAGGCGGGCCACGTCGCGGGTCAGCGTCTTACCGACGATGCCGCGGATGTCATAGGCTTTGAAGATGCTGGGATCGATTTGCATAGGGGTTCCAGTTAGAGATTCTGCTGCCCGGTGCCGTCCCGGCTTGCGGGACGCTCGTCGCGCCAAAGGTGTTATTTTGCCGGATCGCGAGGATAGCCGGCGCTATAATCACGCCGCCGCCCCGGAATGGGCGCCGTTCTGCCGTTCGGCGGCGTTATCGCTCTTGCTGATGGGGCACCCCGGCGCGGCCAGCCTTATCTGCCTTTCGACACGGCAATCCCGTTCCCGTCTGCCCGGAATCCTTTGTCAGCCACATCCGCCCACCGCCCGCACATTGCCTACCTGATCACCAATTCGGAGATCGGCGGGGCGCAGGCGCATGTGGCAGACCTGATGCAAGCTATGCGCCAGCACGCTGATGTCACCCTGCTGGCAGGCGGCGACGGGCACCTGTTCGCGAGCGCGCAAGCGGCCGGCATTCCGGCAATACGCTTGCACATGCTGGACAACGCCCTCTCTCCGGTGCGCGCGGTTCAGGCCCTCAGGGAGCTGAATACCGCACTGCGCCAGGTTGCACCCGACATCATCCATGCCCACAGCGCCAAAGCAGGTGCGCTCGGGCGCGTGGCCGGCAAGGTACTGGGGATTCCTGTGATCTACACCGTACACGGCTTCGCCTTCAAGCCGGCCGCGCCCTGGCGCCAGCGCCTGGCGGCGCGCGTGACGGAATGGCTGCTCGCGCCCTTGACCACCCGACTGATCTGCGTGGCGGATGGAGAACGTGAACTGGCTCGCAGCCTGCCGATCGCCGGTTCGCGCGTCAGCGTCATCCGCAATGGGCTGGCAGACGTGGCGGAGCGTGCCCGTCCGGGCGCGCCGCTGCGCCGAATCGCCATGGTTGCGCGCTTTGCGCACCCTAAGCGGCCTGACGTCCTGCTGGAAGCGTTCGGGCAGACGGGGCTTGCCCAGTGTGAACTGGTCATCGCCGGCGAAGGGCCGCAGCTGCCCGCCATCCGGGCGCGGGCGCAAGCCATGACACCTGCGCAGGTGGCCTTGCCGGGCAGTATCCATGACGTCCCGGGCCTGCTGGCCTCCTCGCAGATCTTTGTGCTGGTTTCAGACCATGAGGCATTGCCACTGTCGGTGCTGGAGGCCATGCGGGCAGGCCTGCCCGTCATCGCCAGCGATTTGCCCGGCATTCGCGAGCAGCTCGACGACGGCCGCTGTGGCATCCTGCTGGAAGACAAGCAGCCGCAAACCCTGGCGCGCGCGCTGCAAGCCCTGGCCGCCGACGCGCCGCGGCGCGAGGCGCTTGGCCGCCTGGCGCGCCAGCGCTGGGAGCAGCAGTTTGGCCTGGCGCGCATGATCCAGGCCACCTGGGCCGTCTATCAGGACACGCTCGCCAGCGCGCCGCGCTACCGGGCGTCCGCACGACAACGCCATGCACAAAACTGACAGCCTGCGCCGGCCAGCAGTCGCCCGCGCCACAGGCTCCGAAACCATCCGCCGCGCCAGCCGCATGCTGGCCTGGGCCCTGCTCGGGCTGCTGCTGTTCGGCATGAACATCGCCCTCGCCGAACTGGCACAGCGCGCCGGCTTCGTGACCTACGTGTTCAATCGCACGCTGCTCTGGTCGATCGCCCCGTACCTGGCGGCTTTCATCCTGCTGCACCGCTCCCTGCACCTGCCCGCCATGGAAGGCAATAGCCTGGCAGGCCTGGCCGCCACCCTGCCCTTCGCGGCCTTGCTGTTCGTATTTGCCGGCTTCCATATCGAGTACTCGCGCGGCGCGTTCTTGCTGGCGTACTTCACCACGCTCGCCTGGCTCTGGTTTGGCTACCGGCATTTCGTGCGCAACTATGTACCGGTCTTTGGCTACACGGACGCAGCCGCGCTGGCGCAACTCGAAGCCGTGCTAGCCATGCCCGGTGCCGCGCCCGCCGGCCGCACCCGCTTCCAGCCCATCAGCTCGCTCGCAGAAGCAGTGAATTGCGACGGCCTGATGCTCGATCGCAACGCCGCCGCCGACCCCGAACGCACCCGCGCACTGGCGCAGTTCAAGCTCAGCCATGTCCGCATTTATTCAGTCGAGCGCGTCGGCGAGATGCTGACCGGCCGGGTCGGACTGGCGCATATCGACGAGAATTTCCTGGACGATTACGCGGCGCATTACTTCTATGGCTACCTGAAGCGCGTCATCGATATCGGCACGGTGCTGTGCCTGGCGCCGCTAGCGCTGCCGCTCGCACTGGCCGTGGCAGTGGCCATCCGCCTGGAATCGCCGGGACCGGCCCTTTTCCGCCAGGTGCGGGCGGGGCTGCTGGGCAAGCCCTTCACCATGTTCAAGTTCCGCAGCATGGCTGTGGACAACTCGGGCAGCGCGCAGTTCGCGGCACGCAAGGACCCCCGCGTGACGCGCGTCGGGCGGTTCATCCGCAAGTACCGGTTGGATGAAATCCCGCAGCTATGGAACGTGCTGACAGGCGACATGAGCCTGATCGGTCCGCGCCCGGAACAGATTCCGATGGTGGAGGATTTCGAGCGCACCATTGCCTACTACCCCTATCGCCACCTGGTGCGGCCTGGCCTGTCTGGCTGGGCGCAGGTGCAGCAGGGATATGTGGGCACGCGCGAAGAGACCGTGACCAAGCTCAGCTACGACCTGTACTACGTCAAGCATTGCTCGTTCGCACTGGACCTGCTGATTGCCGTGAAGACGATGCAGACGATCCTGACCGGGTACGGTGCGCGGTGACGCAGCAAGAATCGATAAGCATGCCCGCGCAGCGGCCCATGCGGATCCTGTTGCTATGCACTGGCCTCAAGATGGGTGGCGCGGAACAGCAGATTGCCGGGCTCGCGCGGCAGTTCCTGCGTGACGGGCATGCGGTGGCCGTGGTCAGCCTGACGGCGGAACAGGAGGTATCGCTGCCTGATGGCGCCACCGTGCTGCACCTTGGCATGCGCAAGACCGTGCCGTCCTTTGCCTTGGCATTGTGGCGATTGAATCGGTTTGTGCGAAAGTGGGAGCCTGACGTCATTCACGCCCATATGGTGCACGCCAACCTCGCTGCCCGGACGCTTGCCGCCCTGACTGACGCGCCGCCCGTGCTGTGTTCCGCGCACAGCGCCCGCGAAGGCGGACGCGCGCGCATGCTGGCCTATCGCCTGACCGACCGATGGGCGGCGCTGACCACGCATGTCAGCGAGGCTGGGCGGCAGGCCATGATCGCCGCCGGCGCGATGGCGCCGGAACGTATCCGCGTCATGCCTAACGGCATAGACACCTCGCTCTTCCGGCCGGATTCCGGGCGGCGGCAAGCCGCTCGCACAGCGCTCGGGGTAGATGCGAGCACACGAGTCGCCATCACCGTCGGACGGCTAGTGCCGGAGAAAGCCCAGCATGTACTGATCGAAGCGTTCGCGCGGCTGCTGCGCCAAACGCAGACCGCTACATCTGGGGCGAACTTGCGCTTGTTTATCGCGGGCGAAGGCCCAATGCGAGGCGAGCTGGAAGCCAGCATCCACCGGCACAAGCTGGAGAATTTCGTCACGCTGCTCGGCATGCGGCATGACGTACCGGAATTGCTGAACGCGGCTGACGTGTTTGCGTTGTCGTCGGATATCGAAGGCATGCCGCTGGTCATCGGGGAAGCCCTGGCGAGTGGCTGTGCCGTGGTCGCGACCGACGCGGCGGGCGTGGAAGAACTGCTTGGCTACGCTGGGGAAATCGTGCCGCGTGGCAATGTCGAGGCACTGGCTGGAGCGCTGGATCGGGCCTTGGCTCACGGCACGGGTACTGCCCTGGAGCAGTCAGCGCGCCGTCAGCGCATTCTGGACAGGTTCAGCCTCGAGGCCGTTGCAAGGCAATGGGTGGCCTGCTATGCCGGATTGGCTGGCGTTACCTGCAACCCGGCACCGGAGCCAGCCCGATGAGGCGACAGGTAGCCAGCAATCTCGCCTGGATGCTGATGGAGCGCGGCCTCCAGGTCGCGGGCGGTATTGGCATCGTCGCCATGCTGGCGCGAGGACTCGGGCCGGAAGGATTCGCGCATTTTCAGTATGCGCAGGCCGTGGTGTATATCGCGGCGTCGGTGGCGCTGATCTGTGGTGGCGAGGTGGTGATTCCCCGGCTGGTGGCGAATACGGATCCGGTGGCGCAGCATCGGTTGGTGGTGCATGCGTTTGGGTTGAGGTTAGCTGCGGGGGTGTTGGCGTACCTGATGATCTGCGCCTTCATGCTCGTGACCGGCCAGGGACCTGAAACATGGTGGCCGGCCTTGATCCTAGGGATGGCAATCCTGCTGCGCGAGCCCTCCGGCATCGTGACCGCGTGGATGCAAGCACAGACGCGCACGCGACCCAACGCTGTCATCAATGCCTCATCCTTGCTGGTCAAGGCAGCTTGTGTCGGATTGCTTTTCTGGTTCGGAAGCCAGAATGTGTCTGCCTACGCAATGGCGATCGCGCTGGAGCCGGTCCTCGCGGCAATCCTGCTGGCGCAGTTCTATCTGTCGCGCGCTCCCCAGGCGCGCGTCGCCGCCGATCCCGGATTGGTGCGAGAGTTATTCAGTAACGGCACGCTGTTCTGGGTGAGCTTCATGCTGATGATGGGTTCGCGCCGGGTGGACCAGCTATTGCTCAAGCCTCTCGTACCCTTGTCCGAGTTCGGCGCCTACGCGGCCACCATGCAGATACTGGACAACTTCGTTACAGTGGCCAGCATCGTTGCCGCAGGCATCGCGCCCATCTATGTTTACGCGCAGCCAACGTTGGCTCAGGCTCGTCGGAATATCCTGCGCATTACGGTTGGCATGGTTGTGATCGGCACCACGGGCGGGATTATCATCGCCACGTCGGCGCACTGGATCATCCACTTGCTTTACGGCTCGGCGTTCGCCTCTGCAGCAGAGCTGCTTCAGCTCGCGGCAATGGCATCCTCACTGGTGTTTGCGGACGTTGCGCTCACCCTGCTGCCTATCTACATGCGACGGCCTCAACTGGTAGCGCTCAAATGGGGCATCGTGTTTGCCACCACCGTCGTTGTGGATAGCATTGCGATTCCGAACCTTGGTGCGCGCGGAGCCATTCTTGGTTACGCGGTGGCAAATCTGCTTGCCATTGCGTTCGGCATTGCAGTCTGCCTTCGTCCACTGCCGGGGACACCGGCGGCACATGGGGCAAAGGCATGAGTCAGAATCGCCATGTTTGTTTCCTGACGGGCACTCTGAATGCGATGGCCGGGGCCGAGCGGATGACGGCGGTCATCGCCAATGCGCTGGCCGATTGCGGTTACACCGTCAGCGTTCTGAGCCTCTGGGATAAGGAGAGCTGCTTTCCCTTACATCCCGCCGTTCGGCACGACGCGTTATTTGCGCAGCGGCCGTCGTTCAAGCGGGCCTATCTGGCGACGGTGGCAGGCATCCGACGGTATTGTCGTGAGCGTGGAGTCGATGTACTGGTGCAAGTTGACACCATGCTGGCGCTTTTCACGCTGCCAGCCACGGTGGGGCTGGGTGTCGAGCATATTGCCTGGGAACATTGTCACTTTGACGAGGACCTAGGCAAACCGGCCCGGAAGCTTGCGCGGCGACTGGCTGCGCGTTATTGCAGGCATGTCGTGGTGCTGACGGAGCGGGACAGGCTAAGGTGGGAGGAAGCGCTGCGGCCACGTAGTCATGTGGTTGCCATTCCTAATCCTCTGCCGTTTCCGTTCCCGGAAGACCCGGCGCCCCGGACAAGCAAGACCGTGCTGGCGATGGGGAGGCTGGTGCATGCCAAGGGCTTTGACGTGCTGATTCAGGCGTGGAAGCAAGTCTCTGCCGAAGCTCCAGATTGGAACCTTATCATCCATGGGGAAGGCGAAGAACGGCCGGAATTGACGGCGCTTATTGACGAGCTCGGACTGGAAGGCAGTGTCAGCTTGCCGGGTATCTGTCTGGATGCGGCGGAGTCCTATCGTAGAGCTTCGGTCTTTTGCCTGAGCTCGCGGTATGAGGGATTCGGGCTTGTACTTATTGAGGCTATGGCATTTGGATTACCAATAGTTTCAGCTGATTGCGACGCCGGACCGAAGGAATTGCTGAAAAGTGGCGAAAACGCACTACTCGTTTCAGCTGCCAACACAGAGTCGCTTGCTGAAGGGTTGCTGCGACTCATCCAAAACCCGGATGAGGCTGCGCGGATTGGCGCGACAGCAAGAGGTAAGGCTAGGGCATTCGCTTTTCCGGACATTGCTGCAAAGTGGGGCAATTTGATGGGGCGAATGTGAAAGGAAGGCGGGTCCTAATAGCTCTCCATCCATATGCCAGTCACAGTGGACTGGCATTGTGACCCTAAATTGGCTCGCGATTAGAAACAGACCTGAAAGATGCCGCTAAAATACTGCCTTCGTTGTGGGAATGCGGTATTCACGCGCACGCAAGCCGAAATGGCCAAACAGGGTTGAGGCGACCGGATACGCCGGATCGCAGTATTCGCCCTGCGCTAGAAGCGCCCGGCCATAGATGAATCCGAGATCCGAGTATTGACTGCAGGCCGAGCCAACGCCGTTTGCTGCCGCCATGCACGATCTCATGCGCGAGTAGTACATATAACAAGTTTTGGGGAGGGGTTTCTTGGTATTCATGCCACTCGTAGTCGACCTTGACGGCACACTGATTCGTACGGACATGCTCCACGAATCCGCACTGCGCGTCTTGCGGGACAGCCCGGGGAGCGTCCTGCGCATCCCTCTCTGGCTTACTCGAGGAAGGGCGGTGCTCAAGGAACGCCTGGCAGGGCTGGTGGACATCGACCCAGCCTCCCTGCCCTACAATGCCGAGCTGCTCGAATGGCTCAAGGTGCAGAAGGCCGCAGGCCGCAAACTGGTTCTGTGTACGGCGTCCGACAAGTCGCTGGCCCTCGCTATCGCCGAACACCTGACCATTTTCGACGAGGTCATGGCCAGCGATGGTGTCACGAATCTCGCCGGCCCCAATAAGGCCGCCGTTCTCCACGAGCGCTACGGTCACGCCGGTTTCGACTATGTTGGGAACTCCAGCGCCGATATTGCCGTCTGGCGCTGCGCGCGCAATGCCATCGTGGTCAATGGATCGGCTAGCCTGGCCAGAGCCGCAGGCGCCTGCTGCGAAATCGAACGAGTGTTCCCGGCCGAAGGTTTCGGCTTCACGGCATGGCGCCGCGTGCTGCGAGTCCACCAGTGGCTCAAGAACCTGCTGCTGTTCGTGCCGATGTTTGCCGGCCACAAGCTGACCAGTGGCTCGATCTGGATCGCGATGCTCCTGGCGTTCTTCTCGTTCAGCATCTGCGCGTCATCGGTCTATATCGCCAACGACCTGCTCGACTTGGAAAGCGATCGGCAGCACCCGCGTAAGCGCTTCCGCCCATTCGCGTCGGGCCAGGTTCCCGCGTGGAAGGGTGTGGTACTGGCGCCTGTGCTGCTGTTGATCAGCGTGGCGCTGGGATCGTTCGTCGGCGGCAGTTTCCTGCCCTGGCTAGCGGTTTACTTCCTCGTCACCTGCGCCTATTCCCTGGCACTCAAGCGGATCATCCTTGTGGACTGCCTTGTGCTGGCTTTGCTCTACACATTGCGCATCATCGCCGGCGCCGCCGCGGCAATGCTGCCGATGACGTTCTGGCTGCTGGCGTTTTCGATATTCCTCTTCATGTCGCTGGCATTCGTCAAACGCTACGCCGAACTTGAAGTTCAGCTGCAGAACGGTAAGGAGAAGGTCCATGGCCGTGGCTATTACACCAGCGATGCGCAACTGATCCAGTCACTTGGCATTGGCGCTGGCTACGCATCTGTCCTGGTGCTCGCGCTCTATCTCAACAGCGATTCCGTGCTGGTACTCTACAGCACTCCCGAATTCATCTGGGGCGCGGTGCCCATCATGCTATTCTGGGTCAGCTGGATGTGGATGAAGGCACATCGCGGCCGGATGCACGACGATCCGCTGATCTTCGCGGTCAAGGACCGCGCCAGCCAGCTCGCCGGGGTCGCATTTGCCGCCGTGCTGGCAATGGGGACGGTGGGGTGGCCGTGGTAGGCGTCTCGTCGTGGGGCCGGCTAGCAAGCTGGGAACATGAAGTTCAGGCTTTGACCGATCGAACGCAGGTGGCGCGGCACCTTGCCGGCTCGCTGCCAGGACTTGCGCACGGCATGGGTCGCAGCTATGGCGACGTCTGCCTCAATCCCGGCCACACTCTCTGGAAGACGACCGGCCTCGACCGTTTCATTGCATTTGACGACAAAAACGGGTACCTGGTCTGCGAGGCCGGTGTGCTGCTGCGCGATATCCAGCATCTCGCCCTGCCGCTCGGCTGGATGCTGCCGGTAACACCAGGCACCCAGCTCATCACGGTCGGCGGCGCCATTGCGAACGACGTGCATGGCAAGAACCACCATGTCTTCGGTTCATTCGGCGACCACGTTCGCCGGCTGACGCTGGTGCGTACCGATGGCAGCGTGCTCGAATGCGGCCCTGGTGAGCAGCCGGAATGGTTCGCCGCGACCATCGGAGGGCTGGGCCTGACGGGAGTCATTGTGACGGCCGAGCTGCAACTGCGGCGAATTGCCGGACCCTGGCTCGATACAGAGACCCTGCCCTATGCCAGCCTGGACGAGTTCTTCGCCATTGCCGACAGCTCGGAGGCAGATTGGGAGCACACAGTGTCCTGGATCGACTGCCTTGGCGGCAGCTCGCAGCGCGGGCTGTTCATGCGAGGCAATCCGAGCAGTGCGACGGGCCGTCCCGAGCCGAAGGGCCGCAGCAAGACGATGCCATTCGTGCCACCGGTTTCACTGGTGAACGGACTGACGCTTCGGCCATTCAACACGGCCTACTTCCATCTCAACAAGTGGAAGGCAGGTCGTGGCGTGGCCCACTATGAACCGTTCTTCTATCCGCTCGACAACCTGCACGAATGGAACCGTATGTACGGTCCCAAGGGCTTCTTCCAGTACCAGAGCGTGGTGCCCCGTGCGGTCGGCCGTGATGCCGTTCAGGCCATGCTGACCGAGATCGCAAGGTCGGGCGAGGGCTCGTTCCTTGCCGTGCTCAAGACCTTCGGCGACCGGCAGGCCCCGGGAATGCTGAGCTTTCCGGAGCCCGGCGTCACGCTCGCGCTCGATTTCCCCAACCGGAGCGAGAAGACCGCCAAGCTATTCGAACGTCTTGACGCCATCGTCCGTAACGCGCGAGGGCGGCTCTATCCGGCCAAGGACGCGCGCATGCCGCGCGCGCTGTTCGAAGCCGGCTATCCGCGGCTCGCGGAATTTCTTCCATTTCGTGATCCGGGCATCAGCTCTGCCCTGTCACGCAGACTCATGGGGCACTGACCTTGCAAGACCAGAGAAAGCGAATCGTCATCGTTGGCGCAACCTCCTCGATCGCCGAGCACTGCGCACGCGCATGGGCCACCGAACCGGGGGTCGAACTGACGCTTGTAGTTCGCAACCGTGTGAAAGCCGAGCGCATCGCCGCCGATCTCCTGGTTCGCGGCCCCGGCGCGGCGGTCCGCATCGTCGAGAGCGAGTTCACCGACCCAACTGCGATTCGCCAGCTAGCCGACACCATCGCAGCCGATGGCCAGCTTGACACCGTGCTGATCGCGCACGGCTCATTGCCCGACCAGGAGCTCTGCCAGCGGGATCTCGCCGCATCCACCGAGGCGCTGACCGTCAATGGCATCTCGCCGGTCTTGTTCGCGGAAGCCTTCGCCGGACACATGGCCAATGCCAACCGCGGTACGCTCGGCATCATCGGTTCGGTGGCCGGGGATCGCGGGCGTAAGTCCAACTATGTTTACGGTGCCGCCAAAGGCATGGTCACCCGGTATGCGCAAGGCCTGCAGCACCGCATGGCTCTGGGCGGCCGCAACGGCGTGAAGGTCGTCCTGATCAAGCCCGGCCCCACCGCCACGCCGATGACCGCGCATATGGCCGCCCAGGCCGGCAAGATGGCCCGGGTGGAAGACGTCGCGAAGTGCATCGTCGACGGGATGCGCGGGGGCAGGCCGGTCGTCTACGCACCGGGAAAATGGGCCGTGATCATGATGGTGATCCGACATTTGCCGAGCGTTGTCTTTAACAAGATGGATATTTGAAAGCAGGCTCCCGCGCTGCATTGGCAGCGGACCGGTGTACGTGTTGTCCCCGGATGACCTGCCGATAGCCGACTGCAATACAGCGAACATCATGAATCGAGGCGAAGTGTGAAAAACCTGAACGAGAAGATCGTCCTCCCGGGCGGTGCGGGCCTGGTTGGACAAAACCTGGTGGCCCGCCTGAAGGAGCTTGGCTACAGCAACATCGTAGTGCTCGACAAGCATCGCGCCAACGTGGAAGTCCTCAGGAAGACCCAACCCGATGTGACCGTCGAATGCGTCGACGTTTCGGGGCCTGGCGATTGGCTGGCTCACTTCGATGGCGCCGCTGTGGTGGTCATGCTGCAGGCCCAGATTGGCGGCACCGATTGGCAGGAGTTCGTGCGCAACAACGTCGATTCGACGCGCGTTATCCTTGACGCCATCAAGGCGAAGAACGTGCCTTACCTCGTCCACATCAGTTCGTCCGTGGTCGAGTCCGTGGCCGACGATTTCTACACGCGCAGCAAGAAAGAGCAGGAAGAGATGGTCCTCGCCAGCGGCATCCCCTGCCCGATCCTGCGCCCGACGCTGATGTTCGGCTGGTTCGACCGCAAGCACCTCGGGTGGCTCTCGCGTTTCATGCAAAAGGTCCCGGTATTTCCGATTCCGGGGAACGGACGCTATATGCGCCAGCCGCTTTATGTCGGCGACTTCTGCCGCATTATCATTAGCTGCATTGAAAACCGGCGCGGCGCAGGCGTGCACAACATCTCCGGGCACGAGAAGGTCGACTACATCGACATCATCCGCGAGATCAAGCAGGCTACAAGCTCAAAGACGCCGATCGTGCGCATACCGTACGGGCTCTTCTATGCGCTGCTCTGGACCTGGTCGCTTTTCGACAAGAATCCCCCGTTTACGACGCAACAGCTCGCTGCGCTTAGCGCCAAGGATGAATTCGAGGTCATCGACTGGCCCGGCATTTTCGGCGTCACCTCGACCCCTTTCAAGAAGGCCGTCGACGAAACCTTTAACGATCCGCGCTACAGCCGCGTGGTGCTGGAGTTCTGAATGTCGCAACGCATCGCCGTACTCGGCGCTGGTCCGATGGGCCTGGGCGCCGCCTACCAACTCGTGCGCGACGGGCACAAGCCCGTCATTTACGAAGCAGATGACCGTGTCGGCGGCATGGCAGCCTGCTTCGATTTCGGCGGCACATCGATCGAGCGCTATTACCATTTCCATGCAACGTCGGACGTCGCCTTCTTCGAAGTCCTGAAGGAACTGGGGCTCACCGACAAGCTGCAATGGCGCGAAACCAAAATGGGTTATTACTACCGGGGAAAGGTCCAACCCTGGGGCAATCCCATCGCCCTCCTGAAATTCAAGGGCCTTAGCTTCATTGCCAAATTTCGCTACGGCCTGCACGCGTTCCTGTCTACCAAGCGTGACGACTGGCGCCCTCTGGACAAGGTTGAGGCAACGGGCTGGATCCGTCGCTGGATCGGCGAAGAGGCATGGGAAGTTCTCTGGCGGCGCCTCTTCGACTACAAGTTCTACGATTACGCCTACAACCTGTCCGCAGCCTGGATCTGGAGCCGTATTCGTCGGATCGGCCGGTCACGCTACAATCTGTTCCACGAGAAGCTCGGCTATCTCGATGGAGGTTCGGACACTTTGCTGAACGCCATGCGCGACGCCATCATTGCCGGTGGCGGCGAGTTCCGCCTGTCTACACCCGTGCAACGCGTCGTCATCGAGCAGGGCATCGTCAAGGGCGTAGAGACCAAGGATGGCGTAGAGAGCTACGATAAGGTCATCAGCACCGTACCGCTGCCGTACGTGCCTCGCATCATGCCGGACTTGCCCAATGACGTGCTCGACAAGTTCAAGAGCGTCAAGAACGTCGCCGTGGTCTGCGTCATTGCCAAGCTGAAGAAGGCAGTTACGGAAAATTTCTGGCTTAACGTCAATGATCCCGACATGGACATCCCGGGTATCGTCGAATATACGAACCTGCGCAAGATGGACAGCCACATCGTCTATGTACCGTATTACGTGCCCGGCGAGCATCCGATATACCAGCACCCGGACAATGTCTTCATTGACAAGGTGAAGTCCTACCTGATGAAGATAAACCCGTCGCTGAAGGAGAGCGACTTCCTTGAAGTCCGCGCGAGCCGTTACCGCTTCGCACAGCCGATCTGCGAGCCGGGATACCTCGACCGCCTGCCGCCGATCCAGCTTCCTGTAAAGGGCCTGCTGGTTGCAGACACGTCCTACTACTACCCGGAAGACCGCGGCATCTCGGAAAGCATCGGACTGTCCCGCAAGATGGCCAGGATGTTCTGATGCCATCTCGCACTTTCCTGCTGTTCCTGCTGACTGGCGGCTTTGCTGCCGTAGTGAATTGGACCAGCCGTATCGTTTACAACTTGTGGATGCCCTTCTCCTATGCGATCGTGGCTGCCTACGTGACCGGGATGGTGACGGCCTTCTTGCTGGCGAAGATATTCGTCTTTACTACATCGACGCAATCGATAGCGCGCTCGGCAGTAATCTTCACCATCGTCAATATCGCCGCGGTCATCCAGACTTGGGCTGTGAGTCTAGTATTGGCCTACCATGTATTGCCTGCACTCGGGGTAGTCTTGCACGCTAAAGAGGTCGCACACCTATTTGGGGTCGCGGTTCCGGTTGTGACAAGCTATCTTGGCCACAAGAGATATTCGTTCCGCTAACTAAACGGAATCAAGATACTCAAATCATCATCTAGCGAATGGATTTCTCTCCAAAAGTGAAAAACCAAGAGATTTTTGCTGACAGCTACAGCTTGAGCAGGGCCCAAATCGTATTCTGCGGTTCTCTGCTCGGACTGGCTTTCAGCAAAGGCCTAGCGCTGTTTCCTGCATATGGGCTGGATGACTATGTAGCAAGTCACCACGACAGAAATCCGCTCTTCTATATGTCGCAGGGGCGCTTTACTCAGGCTGCGATCCAATCGATCCTATCAGCGCTCGGCGTAACACCGACCTCGATTTCCTGGACGGCCACGCTGCTTTTCTTTGCGTTTGCTGCGATTGCTATCTCGAGAGCCTTGCTCTATATCACAAGGACCCGAGGCAATGCCTATACCCTTGCGGCAATTGGCGCACTGATCGGCGCCCACCCGTACCTGACTGAGTATTTTACATTCCGGGAATCATTAATCACCCAAGGCACGTCCTTCGGGCTGCTGGCGCTTGTCTTCACCTGCATCACCAGGCTCGAAAGCAAGAGCGACCGGATAACAGTAGGATATGCATTGGCATGGCTGATTATCCCCCTCGTCCTCCTCGCCGGAGCTCAACAAACCGCATTCATCGTCGCCGTATTTATCCTGCTAGCCCGAATAACCGTCGATATGCTGCACAGCGGCGAGCGCAAGGGCTTTGCATCCGCGCTGCAGGCAAACGCGCATGTTGTATTTGCCTTTGCCGCAGCCATCGTGCTCTATGTCATAGCCTACAAGGTCTGCAGAAGCACATTGAGCGCATCGTTAGACACTAGGGGCTCAATCATACAGATCGACGAAATCATGCCGCGGCTGATTCAGGTTGGCGGCGTGACCCGGAAGATTCTGATTGAGTCCGAAGCGGTACTGTCCTCTGAGCCAAAGCTGCTGCTTGCACTAATCTTTGCCTGTTGTCTCGCCAGAATTGCGCTCACGCGACCGAAGGCTGCGGCAGTGATCATCTGCATGGCGATCACGATGTACTTCGGTAGCGTATTCCTGGTGACCGTTTCCAGCGTGTGGTGGCCTGTGCCACGAGCCTTGTATGGCGTGGGTTTTGCCTATGGGATCACGCTAGCGGTCATCTCCCTCTGCCTGTCGCACTCCGCAGCGCGTCAACTTGCCATCGGAGCCTCCCTAATTGCCCTCATTTTTTCCTTTCACAGCAACGCCATGCTTCACGATCAGGTGCGCCTCAACCGGTGGGATGCCTGGGTTGCCGGCGAAATCGCAAAGGATCTCTTAAAGAAGGGCGTCACGGCCGACCAGCGAGTTACGCTGGTCGGCGCGAACTGGAGCCACCCCGTTGGTATGGGTACGATTGACGGCGATCTCAACTCATCTGCCCTAGCGGTAACTTGGGCAACTCAACACCTAATGATGGAAGCAACTGGCAGAGTTTGGAACGTCGATTCCGTCAATCGGGCAGAGCCATGCGAGAACGTCGCTGCCTGGCCGGCAGAAGAATCAATTAAGAGAGTTTCCGGCGCCATGTATGTTTGCTTGAAGCAGCGATAGTTCTGGGGCTTGTAAGTTGAATTATCGAATCTTTTCTTCTGAAGTCGACTTTTCTTGAACAGCGCTTCGCATCCATGCTCTTCACGGTAATTCGCAGAGGTGGCCATACTGTAACGGCCAGAGGGGCCGGCCAGTGCGCCCTGCCCAAGCCTCGCACTCCGCTGATGACCGTGTAGATGCGAAGCGAACCTATCCAGTAGTTCCCACGAAAATCCGCGGAAATCCTGTATGCGTTCATTCACTTGGGAAACGCTTTGGGCGACTCAGACATCTCTTGCGGCTTTTCCGTTCATCTATTCCTCCAATCACGATGGAGCCGAAGTGACCATGCCAAAGACCCTTCGTCGATCGCTTCTTCCCCCGCCCCCAAGAGACGCATCCTGGCGCTTTGGTTCGCGCTCTCCTCTTGGGTATCGAAGGAAAGTGACAGAAGTCGATTAGAGGCGGTCGGCATATCTGTCCACGCTTCCACCGCACGTCTCTTCGATCTTCTAGGCGGATAGCTAAGTGCGAAATTCGTTACTTCCAATAATCCAAAAATCCTTGCTTTAATAGGTAGACCACTTTACCTTTCCTATTATGTACTCGGTCGACGATGCCCTTAATCTCTTCAAATGGCCGCTTAAAGAAAAGCCATAGACGCGATTCGACCTCATATATGGAACATTGATATCCCCATTGACGGAACAGAACCTCCATACTCTGGTTTGTAAAAAAAGAGCAATGAACAGGCAGCAGATAAAACCACTCGGGATCCGCGGGAATTTCTTCACGAACCAGGGTATGTAAACCCATCACCCCGCCTGGGGAAACAAGCGCGTTGATTGCGTCGAGATCTTCTCGTCTTCTTAAGTGCTCGAACACGGATGTGGAAATAACGAAATCAAAGGCCGCCGGAATGGGCGCAGTCTTCAGAGCTGGTTCCGGACTTTCCATATACCGATCGAAGTTCAGTAATGTACGGTCACTAACCTTCTGCAAGGCAGAAGATAGTTGACCACCTCCGGCTGCATAGTCAATCCATGCACGCTCCGTCGGTATCAGCCCCAGATGTGCGGAATCCGCAATGAATGCCGCTTGCGCATCAATTCTGGCCAGCCATCGCGGGTCGTCTGGATTGTGCTCAAGGGACTGGTAGCCTGAATGGTATGCTTCATTCAGCCTGCCCCAATCCTCATCTGACATATCGGCATGAGTCTTAGAATGAACAAATCCGCAACGAGAACACCGAAGGTACTCGACATCAGACAAACCGTACGCCGAGAAATGTTTGCGGAAGTACGGAAAGGATGGGCCGGTGCAGACCAGGCAGGGATTGCTTTCCATGGGCAGATATGGATATTCTAAAGATCGTGGTGTCTGGTTGACTTCCGGGGAGTCTTTAAGACTACGCACCCGGTCTATTCATCGCGATTCTTGGAATCGGCGGTATTGTCGGCAATTCAGGGAGATCTGTTTGGCCTAGTGGCCGGCAGCTAAAGCCCCATGCTCGTAATTGCCCCGGCGGAGCCGTTTCTGCCTCGTGCTCTTACTCCGTGAACTTTCAACAATAGAAAAATTGATCGCCCATCAATGCAAGCGGGCGTCACAGGTAGTCAGGGATTGCTGCAACAGCTGATCGGAATTGCTCCCCCGTATGTCGACTTTTAAGCAGCTTCTCTGCCCGCTCCCAACGCACCCGACTGTTGTGCGGGTCCTCAATGAAGCATCTGAGACCATTCACATAGCCCTGCACATCGTCCTGCTCGACTGGAATCCCTGTTTCCGGAGTAACAAACTCCGCGACCCCGCCAACTAAGGAGGCGACGATGGGAAGCCCCGCCGCAGTGGCATCCAGCAGGACAATCGGGAGTCCATCCCAAGCCGACGTATAAAGAAACGCCGCATACTTGCCGTCCTCGATCAAATGATCGAGCGAACGGAACGGGCCATGTACCGTGACATTCCCGAGTTCAGTGAGGCGATCGGCAAGATCACGTTCTTCCTGGCCATTGCCACAGCCGTGCACATCAAAATGGACGTCCGGCATCGCCGCAGCAATCTTCTCCAGCAGGTCGACGCGCTTTTGCCGGCTGAATCGTCCCGCCCAAAGCACCGTGCGCCCTGCACCGGCCCGATAGCGGGGGTGTGCATCCAATGCATGAGGGAAGTACAAGGTATGGAGCTTGGCTGCGCTGATGCCGAAGCGCTTTTTCAACTCGCCCGGATAAGCCCGAGTGTCGCAGAAGATGCCATCCAGATATGACAGGCAGCTAGGGAAATAGAGATCGGCATAGCTCCACCTGACCCCATGACGATCAAAGTCGTCGCAGTAAACGCTGGCAAAGATGCGCTTGTCCAGCGTTCGTAGCGACTTGCCATGATGGCGCAGGACATCCCAGCCCAGGGGAGAATTGATCAGGTGGATCGTCTTCGCCGATGACTGAATTAGGATTCGCGTCAGAACCGCCATCCGCTCCTCCCAAGTCAGGCTGCGCGCCATTTGCCCAAAAGGCAGGAAAACGGCGCCCTGTGGCAACCGATCCGCCCACGGAGATTCGGCGTCCAGGGTGGCAATGACAAGCACTGCTTTCCCGGCTGTCACGGCCGCTTCTGCATGGTGCAGAACACCTTGGTCGGCACCGCCATGCTTGATCCACGGGACCAATATAATCAAGTCGGGGTTCAGGTCGCGGACCACGGGGAAGCATTCGACGTAAAGCTCGCCCGCGGCAGGCTTCACCGGCAGCTCGTACCGCTGGAACGAAGCGACATAATCGCGATTCGGATACAACGATGGCTCGATCTCGGCAAGCTCGCGCAAGTCGGCAAGGGCCCAGTCGGGCAGCAACGCCGGTGGCTGCTTATGTGTGATCGGACTGACCGTCACGCTGATGTTGTCGGCCGGCCTATCCAATACCGAATCTTCCTCGGCCAGTTGTCGTTCGATATCCCTGAACGAAATCGTCTGGCCGCCGACCAGAGTTAGCTTGGTGTAGTGAAGCAGGGTCTCGATCCGATCGCCGATTGATGGCGGCAGCTTTCGTACGATTGGCTTCAACAGCGACCGCCACGTGGCCCGCACAACGTTCTTGGCCATGCGCTTCATCAATTTGCTCCACCCTTCCCGCAAGACGCCTGCTGCCATTTCTCCGGCTCGTCAAAAAAAAGACTCGGCCGCACGGTTGCGCCGTTCTGCGCCATTTCGGTGACCATGGACGACGCCTTTCGCCGATAGTACAGCGCCGTCCTGGGCGCCGTGACATGCCTGATACCGTGGGCGAGCGTCTCGAGGTTCCAGTGCCAGTCTTCATAGCCAAAGCCAGTGGCACGGAGATGCGTGGGCTGGTAGGGGTGGCTCAGGTAGACATCACGCGCTCCGAAGGAGCAGGACACCCAGGGGTGCGCCATCATGCAACCGGCCAGGGGATAGCTTCCCGAATCCATGTCGAAGGTCTCCGCGACGCAATGGACCGCACCAAAGGAGATCGTCAGTTCGGGATGAACGATCACCGTGCCCCGTGCTGTACTTGCCGTCTGTAGCGCTGACACGAACCAGTCCTTGGAGTAGTAGTCGTCCCCGTCCAGAATTGCAATGTATGACGCCTTTGCACGCCTGATGCCATCGTTGCGCGACGACGCCAGATCTCCGTTCTTTACCTCTACAATCTGGTCGCTTTGGCGGACGGCGGAGTGATTTGTCACAATCCGCGTGGTTTCGTCATCTGCGCAGTCGAGCACCGCCACTAGTTCGATGCAAACGCCTGCGGCTTCGGATGTCTGCCTCATCCGGGCAAAACCCCGCAATGCAAAATTCGCCAGGACCTTTTCCCCATGAAAGGTCATGATGGCGCTGACCGTCGGATCCGAAGGCATTTCAATACGACTCTGCGATGTTTCCATATTCATTTCTCCCTGCATGCCGGCGTTGCCCGCCGCCAACTAAGGGCAATCTGTTGGATCGTGCGATCAGTTGACCATGGTTCTACTGTCGAACACTTGAATAGCCTCGGAGGATCCAGTTCCAGGTTTCAGCGATGCCGTCCTCAAGCCGGGTCTGTGCTGTGAAGCCGCATTCGTTGGTCAGCTTCGCGGTACCCAAAATGTTATAGCTGACATCCACGCCACGCGATTCCACGTAGCGCAGGTCTATGTCGATACCGTGTGCGATGACGAGCGGCCTGATATGGTCATTGATGAGCGAGTTGATCGAAACGCCCCTGCCGGTGCCAATGTTATAGGCTTCGCCGTTGCTGCCGGCCTGAATGGCAGCAACAATGCCCTGTGCGATGTCTTCCACATGGATGTAGTCGCGAATGGCAGTTCCGTCGCCGTAGATCGTGACCGGCTTTCCTTGCAGCGCCGACGCCATCACCGTGGGAATCAGGCCTTGCCCCTTGAAAGGGAGCTGGCCCGGACCGTAAGCGTTTCCCGGACGCACCACAAGCGCACGAAGCCCGCGCTGGGCCACGTACAGGCCCAGGGCCTTTTCGATCATGCTTTTGGACGTACCGTAGACCGAGATGGGGCGTAGCGCCGCATGCTCCGCGAGGGGCCGCCTCTCATCCGGATCACCGTAGACGGTGCCACCAGACGAGACGAAAACCAGTCGCAGGCCGGGATGCTCGAGGCAGCGGTCGAATAGCTTGATCGCCGGCACGACGTTGCGCTCAATCTCCGGGAGCATGCTGGAATCCAGGCCCAGCAGCATCGCCCGATGCACCAGATGGACGACGATATCGACGCCTTCAAGCATCCGATCCAGATCCGACGTCTCGCTGAAGTCGCCCGCTACATATTCAATATTGCGCGCAGCCACCTGATCCGCGGCGGGCAACTGGACATCAGCAACACGAACTGAAAATCCTGCCGAGAGACAGCGCAGCGCGAGTCGGCTGCCAATAAAGCCGCCGCCACCAATCAAAAGTACCTTAGTCATTGTCGTTCCCTCGCTGCATGACGCGACACGGCTGATTGCTATTTGTAGTGCCCGATCGAGATGGTAAGGGTGGCACGGATTCCCCTTCTATCTGCCGACCTTCGCGGCCCAGCCTTGCCGGACACGCGAGATCAGCCGCCGGCCGACGCGCAGGCAACGCCAGGCATTGCGCATGACGAACAGATGTGCGAGCGTCAAGCCGAGAAAGCCGAGGAAAAGCGTTTGCTCGGAGACACCGCTTTTCCAGCCATAAACGCCGATCAGGCCGAGCATCGCGTTGCTGATCACTATGACCCAGACAATCGCGTCAGGCCCTACACCAAGTCTCAGCAGTACATGGTGCAAATGGGTGCGATCCGCCGACAACGGATTGCGCCTCTTCAGCGCCCTGCGAATGACCACCGTCAGGAGGTCGATCAGAACAAAGCCAAACACCCAGAGCATGACAACCGGGGGCACATGATGCCCGTAGTTGTAGCGGGTCTGGGAAAGCTCCACGGCAAACCACACGACGCCGTATCCGAGCATCAGGCTGCCCGCGTCGCCAAGGAAGACGCGTAACTTGCCACGAAGCGGATTCCGCATGTTGAACAGCAGGAAACCGAGGATCGCGCCGCAGAAGATCACGCAGACGCGCTGGGCGGCAGCATTGCCGAGTTCCCCAGCCAGATACGCCAGCCATGCAAACATGATGAACGACAGCCCGCCGGCCAAACCGTCCAGTCCATCGCACATGTTCATGGCATTGATCACGGATACCACTGCGAAAAGTGTCAGCGGGATGCCCCAGTCCGCCAGCACGATTTCGCGCCGCGCGAAGATATCGCCGAGCGAAGTCAGGTAGACCCCCCCCCAGGATGTCATCAGGATCGCTGCGAACAACTGCGCGGCAAGCTTGGCGACGGGCGACATGCCCTGCATGTCATCGATCAGGCCCACCAGCGCGAGCAGCGTCAGGCCGCCCAGCAGGGCGACGTAGTATCCCTGGTCGCGCATGAACAGGAGGCAGCCCGCCCAGACCGCAAGCGTGACGGCAATTCCGCCCACCAAGGGCACGGCACCCTGGTGGCGTTTGCGGTTGTCAGGCCGGTCGAGCAAGCCCCCTACCATCGCCACGGGACGCAGTAGTAGCACACCTAGCGCAGACACCAGGAACGTAAAGGCGGGAACCCAGAAAAAATCAAACATGAATGATCAGGAACCGCTCCGTGAACACGAGAAACGCCAGTAGGCGGCGGACAGGAATAGCCTCGTCAGGCTGGAGAGGTGCCACCAAATATAGCGCAGCCGGCGGCGGCTCGAACGGCGGGCGTCATGGACGACTGCGGCCTCCTTGACCCAGTTCACTTGCCGCTGCATCAGATGAAGCCGCAGGCAGATGTCGACATCCTCGCAGTACAGGTGATAGCGCTCGTCGAATCCACCCACAGTGCGAAAGCTGTGGCTATCAAACATCAGGCACATGCCGGCCACCCAGTCCACTTGCTGGCGTGGAATGGCCGCATCATAGTCAGGTGACGATCTGCCGGCGATCCTGCGTGCCAGCAACCTGGTGATGCTGGGCAGGCGGCGGGCGCTATCCTCAATCGTCCCAGCGGGGGAAAAAACATGGGGGCCGGCGACACCCGGCGCCTCCGACACACATGCCAGGAGCGGCCCAAAGGTCGTATCGGTGAGGCCCAGATCGGGGTTCAACACCGCGAAGTACGGCGTCCGGCAGAGGTCGAACGCCGCATTGTGGTTAGCCCCGTAGCCCTTCGGGCGGGCGTTGCGGATGACACGGATCCTCGGGTCGCGCGCCTCGAAGGAGTCGCCGCCGGCGTTTACCGTCACCACAATCTGCATCCCCGGAATGGCGAGCAGCTGCGGAAGCAGTTGCTCGAGCAGCGCCTCCTGGTGATGGCTGACCACCGATGCGGTCAGCAGGTGCCCGTCGGTCCACGCCATTATTGCGACGCCCTCTGAAGGAGGTCCGGCGACCAGACATAGCCGATCAGGACCGCAAATACTTCAGGCTGCGTGTAGCTGATCCGGTCGAAATACGAGTTGAACTCGCGGATGACGTTGATCACCGGCACGATCGGCATGCCCTCAAGCGTCAGGACGCAGCGGCGCCCGGCGCGCCATGCCGCCTTTACCTCGTCCAGGTTGAGGACGGCTGAGCGCTCGTCTATGGCGAATTCCACCGGGGCGTCGCCGCCCGCCGTCATCCACCGCTCCTGAAAGTGGCGGCGCAACCGGTTGGTCTTGCGCATCTGCGAGATAGCGCTCGCGGTCGTTACCGAGCGCGCATGGATGCGGTGGCGGTATAGCGCTTCCGGGATGTAGCAAAACTCGCCCGTCTCGGCCACTGTCAGGGCAATCTCCCAGTCCTGGATGCCGTCGAACGCAGGATCCCCGCCGCCGGCCTCTAGATAGCCCGAACGCCGGATTACCTTCAGATGGGACGCCACCATCCCGTCCAGCAGATCGTCGCGGATATTGCCGCTGGGCTTGATGTTGTCATAGCCGCCATAGCGGGCATGACGGATCACGGTGTCGTCGGTGCCGACGTCCAACCGGTCGGTAAAGAAGTAATCGACGCCTGGCTTCCTTTCGATCTCCGCCGCAACCCGGCCCAGCGCACCTTCGCCCAGCGCATCGTCGCAGTCAAGGAAAGCAATGAACGCGCCCCGCGCCTGGCCGACGGCTTCCATCTGGCTACGGGAAATGCCATGGTTCTCGTCATGTGTAATGACGTGCAGTCGCGACAGCCGATTGGCGAGCGCTCGCATCAGCCGCGTCACGCGGACATCGCTGGAACCGTCCTCGACACAGATCACGTCGAACGCAACGTCGCCTTGCGCACGCAACGAACCGAGGCATTCGCGCAGATATCCGTAGTGATTGTAGATGGGAACCACCACGGTAATCAGGGGCTGCCCGCATGGTGTCCCAAGCGGTACCAAGTCTTGCAGGATCTGCTCTGCCAGTTCCTCGGGCTCCGGCTCCTCTGCGCGGCTCACCGCTGGCGCCGGCACAGTCTGCTTCGTGGCCTGAAGCGCGGCCACTTCGGCGCGGTAGGAAGGATGCGAGCGATAGCACTGCTCGAACCATGCCATCCCGGCCTCAAAAAACAACGGATGGCTATGGCGGACCTTCTGCTCCAGGTTGATCACCGCCTGGATCCAGGAGCGTCCCATGCTCAGGTACGAGCGGCGCATGCTGTGACCGTGCTGTCGGTAGATCGCGGCATGCAGGGGCAGGTATGCCATCCGATATTTGTTCAGCGCCAGGTGACACCAGAACTGCCAGTCCTCCTTTGCACGAGCACTGACGTCGAACAGGACGTGATCGAACACCCGACGGTGGAACAGTGCACCGTGAATGGGTATGGCAAACCCGCGCTCCCATTTAAACAGGAAGTCTTCGACGGACAGGTCAAACTGCGCGATTGCTTCTTCCGGCTTGGAAAAACTGATGAGCTCTTCATCCGACAGCAAGAAATTGGATACCGACACATCGAGTGCGCTGGCGACGTCGAAGTGTTCGACCTGCCGCGTCAGTTTGCCGGGCAACAGCAGATCGTCCGCATCGAGCAACTGGATATAGGTGCCCGTCGACTGGCGGATACCGGCATTGCGCGCGGCCGAAAGCCCTGCATTCTGCTGGTCCAGGACACGGACTTCCGGATAGTACGTCAGCAGCTCGCGCAGCTGGCGCGCGGTATGAGAATCCGTACTGCCGTCGTTGATGACAATGATCTCGAGTTCACCTGCGTACGCTGCCTTGACGGATGCGACGGATTCCATCAGATAGCCGGCCTGGTTGTAGCATGGGATCACGACGGAAACGCGCGGCCATTGCTCAGTCAATTCACGCTTCGTCACTCTCGGCCCTCCTGTTCCGGCAGGTATCCATGCAATGCACGCACGCGTTGCGCGAAGGCCTTCCAGCCGTGCCGCTCATCAATTAACGTGCATAGCCGCTGCGCTTTCGCCAGCGCAGACTCAGGCGCACCGGCGATGGCCTGCATGGCTTCGATGTAATCTGCGGGCTCGGGGTATTCCTTCAGCGGATAGCCGGTCTGGTCACTCACGAGTTCGCCCACGCCGCCGACCGTTGGCGCGATCAGCGGGATACCCAGCGCCCCGACCTCAAGCAGGATGTTTGGCATTCCCTCCCAACGGGACGTGAACAAGAAACCGTCATAGGGGCCATGGGCCACAAGTTCCGCTGGCGACGCAAACGGTCCGTGCAGGCTGACGTTAGGCGGCAACGGTTCCATCTCTTTATCCTTCAGCACGGCCTGACCGAATACTTCGAATCGGATTGATGGACATTGACGCGCGATCGCAGAGAGCAGGTCCACGCGCTTTTCCGCATCGAGGCGCCCGGCCCAGAGGAAACGCAGGCTCCGGTTCTTGCCGGCGGCACGCAGATGCGCGGCCTGCGACTGCCTGCTAGGCTGGGCGACAGACTGGTCGATGCGCACCGGGTTGTAGACGGCAACCAGCTTGCCCCGCTCTGCTTCGGATACGCCAAAGCGAGCGCTCGCGCCTTCGATGAAGCGATGGTTATCGGTCAGCAGCAGGTCAATCTGTGGAAATCCCTTCGGGAAGAAATTGGCTGCATAGCCAATGATATCCTTGCCGTTTTCAGCGAACTGCAGTGCAAAAATGCTTGAAACCACCTTCATCGCCCGGCGCAGCCGCGTGCCCTCGGCAATGATGAGCTGCCAGGCGACTTCGCTGTTGATGTTGTGGAACGTATGCGGCCGGATCAGCAAGGCGAGCTGCTGCAGCGCTCTGCCTTTGATGGCATAGCTCGCTCCCGCACCGTAGTACGCATCCAGTGCAAGCAGGTACACGCCCTGCGGCAGTTCCACGGCCTTGTCCACCGCGGGCCTGTCCGCCACGACGATGAGCACGCTCTCGTCAGGATTGAATTCGCGCACGGCACGCGCGAAATTCAGGGCTGTCATCTCAGCGCCGCCCGCGCCAAGGAAAGGCAGGACGATAATATGCCCGATTGGCCCTTTCTCGAGGGACTGCCGGGACAGGTCACCCAGTATGCGGCCCAGGATGTCTTCGTCGGACCCGCAGCGCCCATTGTCAGCGAGTTCCTTCCTGCCCGTTTGCGCGAGGGTGTCTCTTAATACCCCGAACACGTCGGAGCGCTGGCCCCGCAACAATGCAAGGGTAGGCGAAGCGTACTGTCGGATACGCCATTTCATGTGCAAAGGCAGCGGCGCCCGGTGATAAGCCACTCGGGCGAGCCTCAATAGCTTTGGACGCAATGTGCTCATGAGTCGACGAAATTGTTCCTTTTCATCCTGGCCGTAGGCCGGCACGCCAGCGGCCCGCAAGCCTTGCTTCTGGGCCAGCTTCTGTTCCAGGTATGCCAACCGCTGCTCGCGCTCGGCGTCCCGCTCCTGCAGCCGGCGAGAGGTCTCACGCAGCTTGCCTTCCTCGAGCAGCAAGTCGGCAATCAGCTCCGCAACATCGCGAGGCGAAGGTGCTTGCTCGCTGCGCTCGGTTCCCCGCGGTCTGATCGTGGATAGGACGTTCGCCAGCGTGTCTTCACCGCGCTCCTTCAGCACCGAATGGGCCGCGAAACGCCGGAAATTCTCTCGGGCCGCCGCGTATGCCTTGCGCTGCAACAGAAAGGGCGTCAGGATCTCGCGCGTCGTCTCCGCGTATTCGGAGATCATGCAGAGCGGATCCTTGTGCGTAATGTTATTTCCATGCACGCGATACTGGAGCAGGACCTGATTCACGATCGAGAACCGCGCCCCCGCAGCAAGCGCCCGGAGCCACAGATTCCAGTCCGGCGTATAGATGAGCTCGTCCCTGAACCCGCCGATGGCGTCGTGGATTTCCTTCCGAAGGATCACGGTTGAATGGCATAGGTGGTTTTCCCACACCCACTCGCCGGGAACATTCAGGTCACGCGAATCGTTAAACCATGCCGCCACTGCACTATCCGGGACGATCGTGCCGGCTTCATCGATCACCTCAATCTTCGTGCCGGAGACACCGATTTCAGGATGACGTTCGAATTCGGCGACCTGGATCGCAAGCTTCTCCGGCAAAAACACATCGTCCGAATCAAGGCTCGCGATCAGCGAACCGCTGCAATGACTATACGCCTTGTTATAGGTAGCACAGGCCCCCAGGTTTACCTCATTCCGGAACGCTCGAATCCGTGGATCCTTGTATTGAGAAATAACATCCCATGAACCATCGGACGAACAGTCATCGACAATGATTAATTCCCAGTTCCCGTAGCTCTGTTGCAGTACCGACTCTATGGAGCGCCCGATGTAGCGCTCGTAATTGTAGGAGGTGGTAATAATCGAAATTAGAGGACGCACTTTTATTGTCGTGCCTTTCGCGGGCTCATCGTCCCATAATGTGCTGAATCATGTCGCAAATGCGGCCGGCCCCTTCCTCTCCCAGGTCCCCGAAGAACGGCAGCGCCAGGACTTCGCGCGAGACTTGATGTGCCACCGGCAATTCGGACTGTGCTGCGCTCGGCAATGCCTGATAGGAGCTAAATTCGCTGCACAAGGGATAGAAATACCGGCGAGACAGCACGTTGAAGGCCTTGAGCTCTTCGTAAAGCTGGTCACGCGTGACCTTGCCGCCCGAGTGCACCCGAATCACAAAATATTGCAGGCTCGGCTTGACCCCCTCCGGCAACGTTACGCATTCCAGACCCGCGACGCGGTCGAGTCGCTCCCTGTAGACCGCCGCAACTCTGGCTCGCTTCGCGCGTTCCTCATCCAGGCACTCCAGGTTGGCCAGGCCCATGGCAGCCTGCAACTCATTGAGCTTGCCATTGATGCCCGGCATGACCACATCCACTTCGCTTTTGATCCCGAAGTTCTTGAGCAGGTCGATGCGCTGCTTCAGTTCCGGATCCTTTACAGCCAGCGCGCCGCCTTCGGCGGTATGGAAAAGCTTGGTCGCATGAAAGCTGAACATCGTGCAATCGCCGTACTGGGCGACCGGTACGCCGTCGATCTCCGTGCCGAACGCATGGGCGGCGTCATAGACGACGCGCAGGCCATAGGCATCGGCGATGTCCTGGATCATTTGTGTATGGCAGGGAATGCCATACACGTGTACGCCCAGGATGCCGGTCGTGCGGGATGTGATCAGGCGTTCGATCCTGCGCGGATCGATTGTCAGCCGCACAGGGTCGATATCGCAGAACACTGGCGTGATGTTGCCCCAGTCCAGTACATGCGTTGTCGCCGGAAACGTGAACGGCGTAGTGATGACCTCGCCATGCAGGCGCAACGCCTTGCACGCCGCTATCAGTGCGATGGTGCCGTTGTTGAACAGCGACACGTGCCTGGACCCGAGGTAGGTCTCCAGCGCACGCTCCAGGGCAACATGCTTGCCACCGCCATTGGTTAGCCAGCCAGCCTCCCAAATCTGCGCCACGAGCTCCTGATACCGGAACAGGGATGGCAGCATGGGACGCGTGACGTAGATCTGCTGCGCGAACGGCTTGGGTGCGCTCATGCCTGCCCTCCCGGCGACTGAATCGACCAGGAAACATCGTGTTGCCGGATGGCCTTGGCCGGTACGCCAACCGCAGTCACGTCGGCCGGCAGATCGGCCACTGCGACGGCACCAGCACCGAGCACAGTGCCGGCACCAACCCGGACATGTGGAATGAACTTAGCGCCCGTGCCGGCCATGACGCCTTCGCACAAATGGACGTTGCCCGATACACTGACAGTAGGGTTAAGCGTGACAAAGTCCTCCAGAACCGCGTCATGCCCGATCGTGCTGCCCAGGTTCACATGTACGTGCCTGCCGATGACGATGTCAGTGGTGATCAACGCCCCGGCGCAAATCACGCAGCCCTCACCGATCCGGACATGCCGCCCGACCCACGCACGTGGGTGCACCAGAGTCGCGAATCGCATCCCAAATCGCGCGTACATCTGGTGGGCGATCGCCCGGCGCGCGCTTGTGTCGCCGATGGCAATCACCAGTTCGCCATCTACCGGGGCCGTCCAGGTATCGGTGGTCATGACCGGTAATCCATGCACCGGCTCAGCGACGTCGTAGCCGGGGTCGACAAGGAAACCCTGAACGTCCCAGCGTGGAGTCTGCGAGTTCATATCGAGGGCGACTTGCAGCACCTCGCGCGCGAATCCGCCCGCCCCGTAAATCACCAGTGGTGTCAGCCTTGCATTCATACACGCTCCAGCAGAGGCGGCGTCTGCACCTCAATAACGGTCACCTTGTTGTCCCACGCCGTGGCTCCGTAGATCGGCAGATGTCCGGCGCGGTCGATGCGAAACTGACACGCGAGCGGCACGTGGTCACATGTCTCGACAAGCCCGATCGAAAGGTCGACCGGGACGGCCAGTACCGCCGCCACCGTGTATTCACCTTCCTTCAGTCGCGCACGGAAAGTCCAGTCTACGACGTGCACGCTCCCTTCGCGGGGTGATTCGATGTTGCATTGCTCAATGCCACTATCCGAATAGACGATATCGAAGCCGTTCTTATCCTTGATGTGATACCCGAAGCTGAGCTGAGGCAGGTCTCGTCGGACCTGGATTTTCACCCGAAGTGTGACTTTTTCGCCGAAGTCCACGGATCTCGCTGGCCTACCGCACGAGTCGAGCAGAGTCACATTCAAATATTCGGCCATCCCGTTCTGCAAGCGCTGGTATGACGAGCGCGACTTGAAAGCGGCCTCCGATTCCGCATCCTCCGCGAGTGCTGCAGCCTTATCGGCGGCATCGGTCATTCGTACCTTGCCGTCGCCAACAGCGATGCTCTGACGCCGTTGCACGTACTGTGCGTAGTACGTCTCCACCACAGATTCCGTATCACCATTGGCAAGCATCGATCCATGGTCGAGCAGGACGGCACGCGAGCACAGCGCCTTGACCGCCCCCGGGTCATGGCTCACGAAGAGCAGCGTCACGCCGTCGTCCATGAGCTTCTTGAGCAACGCCATGCATTTAGCCTGGAAAAAGGCATCACCGACAGATAGCGCCTCATCGACGATGAGAATTTCCGGATTGACGTGGACGGCGACGGAAAATGCCAGCCGCACATACATGCCGGAGGAATACGTCTTCAGCGGCTGATCGATGAAATCGCCGATCTCGGAAAAGTCCACGATCCGGTCAAAGCGCTCCTCGATCTGCTCGTCGCTCATACCCAGCAGCTGGGCATACATCTTTACGTTCTCGCGGCCAGAATACTCCGGATTAAAGCCGGAGCCCAATTCCAGCAACGCGGCAACGCGGCCGCTAACCGAGACGGTACCGGTAGTCTGGTTCAGTGTGCCTGCGAGCAGTTGCAATAGCGTGGACTTGCCCGAGCCGTTGTGGCCGACGATACCGACGTTCTCGCCGCGTCGAATTTCCAGCGAGATATTCCGCAGGGCCCAGAACTCCCGGTAGTATTGCTTACGCCCCCTTGCCAGCATTTGCAGGAGACGGTCCTTGGGTCTATCGTAGATTTCGTAGCACTTCCCAAGGTTCTCGGTGTGTACGATCACATCAGAGGACATCTGCAAATCCCTTCCTGGTCTTCTGGAACCATGCATAGCCGAGCCAGGCCACGGCGCAGCACGCTAGCGAATAGACTGCCCACTCGCCCCAGTGGACCGGAGAGCCCCAGACAATGATGTTGCGTGCCTGTTCGATGGGCAAGGTAAGAGGATTGAACTTCGCCACGATCTGCCATTGTTGCGGCAGCGAGGAGATCGGAAAGAACACGGGCGACAGGAACATCAGCGCAGTGATCATCAGGCCGATGGTTTGGCCGATATCCCGGAAATAAACGCCTGTGGCCGCAAGCCACCAGCTCAGCCCGGCGATGAATAAGAGAAAAGGCGCTATCACCACGGGCAACAAGAAGACAGTCGCAGGCACGCCGTTGCCGATGATCAACTCGAAGACCAGAAGCACAAGCAGACTGATCACGGCATGGAACAGTGCTGACAGCAGGTGCGCGAGCGGCAGGATTTCGAGCGGAAATACGACCTTCTTCACGAAGTTTGCGTTGGACAGGATGGTGCTTGGGGCCCGCCCAATGCATTCGGAAAAAATGTTGAATACGATCAGGCCCGCGAACAGCACGATCGCGAACTCGGTCCTGGACGTCGAGCCTACGCCCCAGCGCGCCTTGAAGATGGCCCCAAACACAAACGTGTAAATAGCCAGCATGAAAAGTGGCGTCAGCAGCGACCATAGAATGCCGAACATTGACCCCTTGTAGCGGCCAACGACATCGCGTCGGGCGAAACTCAGGATCAGGCCTTTGTGCTGCAGCACGGATCGACCTAGCGACGATATCGACGTCTCAAATTTCTGCATACTTAATGCGTTAACAACGCGTCATTAAGAAAAGGTTTCCGCGGCCTCAAGCCGGGCTCCCTTCCGGTCTTTCTGCGCGAGGGTCGGCGTGCCGGACACCGGCCAGTCGATTGCAAGCGCTGGATCGTTCCACAGCAAGCTGCGCTCGTACTCCGGGTACCAGTAGTCGGTCGTCTTGTACAGGACATCGGCAGAGGCAGATGTCACCACGAAACCATGTGCAAAGCCTTCCGGCACCCACAACTGCCGCTTATTCGCTTCGGAAATCGTCACTCCCACCCATTTGCCGAAATTCGGCGAGCTGCGGCGTAAGTCGACCGCCACGTCATAGACCTCGCCGGACGTGACACGGAGCAGCTTTCCCTGCGGCTTCTGGATCTGGTAATGGAGACCCCGGAGCACCGCGAACGCGGAACGCGAATGGTTATCCTGCACAAAGTTCCGGCGGACTCCGGTGGCTTCCTCGAAGATCCTGGCATTGAAGCTCTCCATGAAGAAGCCCCGTTCGTCGCCGAAAACCTTAGGCTCGAGAATCAGGACCTCCGGGAGCGCGGTCGGAATGACAGTAAGGCTCATTTGACGGTACTCGAAATAATTTGCTGGAGGTATTTGCCATAGCCATTCTTACATAGCGGCTTCGCAAGTTCCTCGACCTTCTCCGCGCTGATCCACTTGCTGCGATAAGCAATCTCTTCCGGGCATGCCACCATGAGCCCTTGCCGGTTCTGCAGTGTGGCGATGAAGCTAGCTGCCTCAAGCAAAGACTCGTGCGTACCTGTGTCGAGCCATGCATAGCCACGCCCCATAATCTCCACATCCAACTGCGCCGCCTCAAGATACCGCTTATTGACATCAGTAATTTCGAGCTCACCGCGCGCCGACGGCTTGATATCAGCCGCGATATCACAAACCTGGTTGTCGTAAAAGTACAGACCGGTCACCGCATAGTTGGAACGCGGCTTGAGCGGCTTTTCCTCCAGCGACAGGGCACGGAAATTCTGGTCGAATTCGACAACGCCATATCGCTCGGGGTCGTGCACGTGATATGCGAAAACCGTTGCGCCTTGGGACTGGGCCGACGATCGAGTGAGCTGGCTGACCAGATCGTGCCCATGAAAGATGTTGTCGCCCAGGATCAGCGTACTCGGGTCATTGCCTACAAAATCGCGGCCGATGATAAACGCCTGCGCCAATCCATCCGGCGACGGCTGCACCGCGTACTGGAGATTGATGCCCCACTTGCTGCCATCCCCGAGCATGTCGGAAAAGCGCGGCGTATCTTCCGGCGTAGAAATGATCAGGATGTCCCGAATCCCCGCCAGCATCAGCGTGGACAGCGGATAGTAGATCATCGGCTTGTCGTACACCGGTAACAGCTGCTTGGAGACAGACCGCGTGATGGGATAGAGCCGCGTGCCGGAACCTCCGGCCAGGATAATGCCCTTGCGCATATTGACCCCTGTTATGGAAGGAGTTGGTCCAGCAGGAAATGCACGCCCTGCTTCCAGTCCGGAAGATGAATGCCGAAGGTTTCCCGCAGGCGCGTAGTATCCAGTCGCGAGTTGGACGGGCGCGGCGCCGGCAGCGGATACGCCGTCGCGGGAATTGCTTCGATCTGTTCTGGGTTCACGTTCAACTCAACGCCATGCGCTTTCGCGTAGCGAAGCACCTCAGTGGCGTATCCGTGCCAGGTCGTTTCGCCCGCTGCGGCCAGGTGATAGACGCCGCTAGCAAAGGCATGAGGATCCCCGGCCAACCATTGACGAGCCACAATCTGCGCGGTGACATCCGCAATCAGCGATGCCGTGGTAGGCGCACCAAACTGGTCAGCGATGACACGCAGGCTGTCGCGTTCCTGGCCAAGGCGCAGCATCGTCTTGGCAAAGTTGCCACCATGGGCACCCGCCACCCAGCAAGTACGCAACACCAAAGCCTGTGCGCCCGTGGCCTCGATGGCCAGTTCGCCGGCCAGCTTGCTCTTGCCGTAAACGGATTGCGGATTGACAGCATCCGTCTCAACGTAAGCACCGTCCTTCTTGCCGTCGAACACATAGTCCGTCGAATAGTGCACCAGCAGGCCGCCCAGCGCCTTGGCCTCTTCGGCCAGGATGCCAGCCGCGGTGCCATTGATGGAAAATGCCAGTTCAGCCTCGGTTTCCGCCTTGTCGACAGCCGTGTACGCCGCAGGATTGACGATCACGTCGGGCCGATGCTCTCGCACCACGCGGCGCAAATCGTCGGCGTTGGCCAGATCGCAGGCGGTGCGATCCAGCGCCACCACATTGCCGAGCGGCGCCAGGCTGCGGCGCAGTTCAAATCCAACCTGCCCGTTGCAACCCGTGACCAGAAGCGTCGGCACCTTCGAATTACGCTGCATATTGCTTCGCCACCCAGTTCCGGTACTCGCCAGACATTACGTCCTGGACCCACGCCTGGTTATCGAGATACCACTGCACCGTCTTGCGCAGCCCCGTCTCGAATGTTTCGGCCGGCTTCCAACCGAGTTCGCGCTCCAGTTTGCGGGCGTCGATCGCGTAGCGGCGGTCATGTCCCGGGCGATCCTTCACGAAGGTGATCTGTTCGCGATAGGAGCCAGCAGCCTTGGGCTTGAGCTCATCGAGCAGATCGCACAACGTGTGAACCACATCGAGATTGGTCTTCTCGTTCCAGCCGCCCACGTTGTAGGTCTCACCGAGCCGGCCGCGCGAGAGCACTTCCCGAATTGCAGAGCAGTGGTCGCCCACGTACAGCCAATCACGGACATTGAGGCCATCGCCGTAGACAGGCAGCGGCTTTCCGGCCAGCGCGTTGGCGATGATCAGCGGGATCAGCTTCTCGGGAAAATGGTATGGCCCGTAGTTGTTCGAGCAGTTGGTCGTCAGGACCGGCAGGCCATAGGTGTGGTGGTAGGCGCGAACCAGGTGGTCCGAAGCGGCCTTCGAGGCCGAGTACGGGCTGTTGGGCGCGTACGGGGTGGTCTCCGAGAATTGCGGATCGGTCTCGCTCAACGAGCCGAAAACCTCGTCCGTGGAAACGTGGAGGAACCGGAATGCCGATTTGGCCGGCTCTTCCAGCGAACCCCAATAGGCGCGAGCGGCCTCCAGCAACGTGAAAGTGCCAACGATATTGGTCTGGATGAACTCGCCGGGGCCGTGGATGGAACGGTCAACGTGGCTTTCGGCGGCGAAGTGCACCACCGCGCGCGGCTTGTATGTCGCGAACAGTTCGTCCAGCGCGGCACGGTCGCAGATATCCGTCTGCGAGAAAACGTGACGACTGTCATCATCCAGCGACGCCAGCGTCTTGCGGTTGCCCGCATACGTCAGCTTGTCGACGTTGACGACGCCGTCGGCGGCCTTATCCCGCAGCCATGCCAGAACGAAGTTGGCGCCAATGAAACCAGCACCCCCAGTGACCAAAATATGCGACAAAACTAGCTCCCTGCTCTCGATATGTTCCGATTACCCGACAAAAGCCGAGCGCCCACCTTGTCCTCGTGGGGGACGGCGGGGCGTTAAGTACCTGCAGAAGTCGCGGTATTCTATCCGACTGTATGGGCTCGCCGCCCGATAGCCGGAGTCTTTTTGTAGCCTGTTGTAACGATTCGGCAGATTGCCGGTCACTTCTCTACAAATAGCGACGTTTTTTTTCTTCTGCTCTGCGGACACAAGCATAAAGTGCCTCATAAATCATCTTTTGCCATTGGCGACCTCCAAGGCTGCTCCGGCTCCTTCGACCAACTCCTCGCCAAGCTCCCCAAAGACAGCGGCCTCCGCCTGGTCGGCGACCTCATCAACCGCGGCCCCGCCTCCCTCCAGACCCTGCGCACCGTGCGCGATCTGGGTGAACGCGCCGAAACCGTCCTGGGCAACCACGACATCCACGCCCTGGCCGCAGCCGCAGGCGTCCGCAAGAACGGCAAGTCCGACACCTTTCAGGACATTCTGACTGCCCCCGACCGTGAGGACCTGCTCACTTGGCTGCGTCACCGCCCCCTGGCCCTGCTCGAGGACGATTTCCTGCTCGTCCATGCTGGCGTCCTCCCCCAATGGTCCGCCGAGCAAGTCATCGACCTGGCCCACGAAGTCGAAGAGCAACTGCAAGGCCCCAACTGGCAAGGCTTCCTCGCCGACATTTTCGGCAATGCCGCCGACCGCTGGCATGACGGCCTGCGGGGCATCGAGCGTCACCGGGTGGTCATCAACGCCCTGACCCGGCTGCGTTATTGCACAGCCGACGGCGTGATGGACTTCAAGACCAAGGAAGGGCTGGGCAATGCTCCCGCCGGTTTCATGCCGTGGTTCGACGTGCCGGGTCGCCTCACGGAGAACGTCACCGTCGTGTGCGGGCATTGGTCGACACTGGGCCTGGTGATGCGCCCGAACCTGATGGCGCTGGATACCGGCTGCGTCTGGGGCGGCAAGCTGACCGCCGCGCGGCTCGCCCCGGATCCCACCGCGCGGACGGTGGTCCAGGTGGAGTGCCCCCAATATTGTGACCCGTTCGCCTGATCCCGCCGTACCCCGCCACGGCGGGGGCGACAGCCGGGCTCAGGTCGTGGCAGTCGATGCCTCCACGCCAACCGCTTCCGTACCCGACTGACTGCGCTGGATCGCGGCAGCTGCTGCCGCCTCATGTGCGCCCCGGGCCAGGTGAACGACCACTTCCCGCGCGGCGCCCGCCAGTTCGCGGCGGCTGTCGGACCTGGGATGGAGCATCGGCCCGACCGACAGCCGAGCCTTAATACGCGGCGCGCGCAAGACGGCGTTGAGGCAGTCGAGCAGACTCAGGTCGCCAATATAGGCCGGGGCCAGCGTGGGCTTGCCGGTCGCGGCGTCCAGATAGCTGAGTCCGAGCGGCAACACTGGCACCCCGCCCGAGATCGGCGCCTGCATCAGGTTGGCGTGGAACGGCAGCACGTCACTGCCGTCCGTGGTCGTGCCTTCAGGGAACACGCCGACCAGGTCACCCTGCAGCATCACATCGGTAATGTCATGCAGGACGCGATGGGCATCACGCTTGCGCGCGCGTTCGATGAACAACGTCCCGGTCTTCTCGCACAGCCAGCCAATGACCGGCCAGCTCCGTATCTCCGACTTGGCGACAAAGCGCACCGGCCGCCAGCTGTGGATCACGTAGATATCCAGCCACGAGATGTGGTTGGAGACCACGAGCGCTCCCTGGCAACCGCCGTGCGCCGGCATGTCACCGGCGATTTCGAGCTCGATCCCGCAGATCCGCAGCAGCCGGCGCGACCAGCGCCGGATGTGCCATTCGCGCGACCGTGCGCCCAGCCATGGGAACAACACCGCGCAGGTCAGCAACCCCCGCACCAGGTGCAGCACCAGCGCCGCCTTGCGCAGCCAGATCATGCGCGTGTCAGTGCTGGTTGTGGTTGCCGTGGACGACCTGGCCGCCGACCAACGTCATGCGCACCCTGCCTTCCATCTCATAACCAAGCCATGGCGAGTTCTTGCCCTGGCTCTTGATGGACTGGCGGTCGACCTTCCAGACTGCCTTCGGATCGAATACGCAAATATCGGCGACCGCGCCCAAAGCCAGCGTACCTGCCTTCAAACCAGCCACGCGTGCAGGCTCGGAGGTGATGCGCGCCAGTGCCGCCTGCAGCGGCACCTTGTGCTCCGTGGCCCAGCGCAGCGTCAGCGGCAGCAGCAGTTCCAGGCCGATCGCGCCCGGCGTGGCTTCGGCGAACGGCAGCAGCTTTTCATCGTCGTCCACCGGCGTGTGGTCCGAGCACAGCGCGTCGATGGTGCCGTCGGCGAGCGCGGCGACGATGGCATCGCGGTCGCGCGTGCTGCGCAGCGGTGGCGAAAAGCGCATCTGCGCGTTGAAATAGCCGATGTCGACGTCGGTCAGCGAGACATGGTGGATATTGACGTCGCACGTGACCGGCAGGCCTTCGCGCTTGGCCTGGCGCATCAGTTCCAGACCCGCCGCCGACGACAGGCGGCAAAGATGGACGCGTGCGCCGGTGGAGCGGATCAGTTCGAAGATGGTATGCAGGCGCACCGTCTCGGCAATCACGGACACGCCCGACAGCCCCAGGCGCGACGCCACCGCGCCGCTCGCGGCCACGCCACCGCCGAGGAACGGATCTTCCGGGCGCAGCCACACGGTGAAGCCGAAGGTCTGCGCATATTGCAGCGCGCGCAGCAGCACTTGCGTGTTGCGCACCGGCTCCTCGGCCTGGCTGAAGCCGATGCAGCCGGCTTCGGTCAGCTGGTTCATCTCGGTCAGCACTTCACCCTTCAGGCCCTGAGTCAACGCGCCAAGCGGGTAGACGTGGGTCTGGTTCAGCGTACGGGCACGGAACTTGAGCATCTCCACGAGGCCGGGCTCGTCGAGCACAGGGTCGGTATCAGGCGGGCAGAGCAGGCTGGTCACGCCACCGGCGGCCGCGGCGGCCACTTCGGATTCGAGCGTGGCCCTGTGTTCGGAGCCGGGCTCGCGCAGCCGGGCCGACAGGTCGACCAGACCCGGGCACACGATCAGGCCGCGGGCATCGATGGTCTTGTTGGCGGTGAAATCCGCCGGCGCGCTACCCACGCCGACAATCTTGCCGGCGGCGATGTAGAGGTCCTGCTGGGCGTCGAGGTTCGCGGCCGGGTCGATCAGGCGGCCGCCCTGGATGTGAATCTTCATAGCTTGGCTTGTCGTGTCGCTTGGCGTGTTCAGGATGTTCTGGCTCGAAATCGGCATCGTGCGGTCAGTCACTGTTTCCTGCCACGATCCCCATCACCGCCATGCGCACGGCAATGCCGAACGTTACCTGGTTCAGGATCACCGATTGGGGGCCATCCGCCACCGCGGAGTCGATCTCCACGCCGCGGTTCATCGGCCCCGGGTGCATCACGATGGCGTCGGGCCTGGCCAGCGCCAGGCGCTCCGGCGTGAGGCCGAAGGCCTTGAAGTATTCCTGTGCCGACGGCAGCAGTGCGCCGCTCATGCGCTCGTTCTGCAGGCGCAGCATGATCACCACGTCCACGCCCTTGAGGCCTTCTTCCATGTTGTGAAAGACGCGCACGCCCATCTGCTCCAGGGCCGACGGCAGCAGCGTGCGCGGCCCGATCGCGCGCACTTCCGGCACGCCCAGCGTGGTGAGCGCGTGGATATCCGAACGCGCCACGCGGGAGTGCAGGATGTCGCCGACGATCGCCACGCGCAACTGCGTGAAGTCCTTCTTGAAATGCCGGATCGTGTACATGTCCAGCAGGCCCTGCGTCGGGTGCGCATGGCGGCCATCGCCGGCGTTGATCACGTGCACGTGCGGGGCCACGTGCTCGGCGATCAGGTACGGCGCGCCGGAACTGGCGTGGCGGACCACGAACATGTCGGCTGACATGGCCGACAGGTTGTTGATCGTATCGAGCAGCGACTCCCCCTTGCTCGTCGACGAGGCGTTGATGTTCAGGTTCAGCACGTCCGCCGACAGCCGCTTGGCGGCGATCTCGAAGGTGGTGCGCGTGCGCGTGGAGTTCTCGAAGAACAGGTTGAACACGCTCTTGCCGCGCAGCAGCGGCACCTTCTTCACATCGCGGTCGGAATCGGACAGCGACACGAACTGGCTGGCAGTGTCCAGGATGTGCGTGATCATGTCACGCGACAATCCCTCGATCGACAGCAGATGCTTCAGTTCGCCGTTCTTGGTCAGCTGCGGGTTGCGGAACGTCTTGGTCATGGGTGGTCAGGCGCGGGCAAAAATCAGGGAAGTGGTCTGGTCTCGGGGCCGGTGGACGAAAAATTGGCCGGTTCAACCGGCCGAGGATTCGGTGGAGAAAGCAAAGGTCGCCTGCGCGCCCTCGCCCTGGCGCGACAGCACGAGCGTGGCCTCGCGCGGCAGCTCGGTCTGCAGCGCGACCAGGTCCGCCGCAATCGGCAGCTCGCGGCCGCCCCGGTCCACCAGCACGCCTAGCGCCACGCGCGCCGGACGGCCATAGTCGAACAATTCATTGACTGCCGCCCGGATGGTGCGGCCGGTGGCGAGCACGTCATCGATCAGCAGGATCTTGCGGTCCTGCACGTCGAACGGCAGCGTGCTCGGCTGCGCCTGGCTGTGCAGGCCCTTCTTGGCATAGTCGTCGCGATGGAACGCCACGTTGATGACGCCGTGATCGGGCAGGCTCAGGTCCGCCGCCAGCCGTTGCGCAATCCAGGCACCGCCGGAGTGGATGCCGGCCACGGACCACTGCGCGCGCTCGGCTTGCGGGATCAGCGCCTGGGCCTGGTCGAGCAAGGCGCGGTAGAGCGTCTCGGCGTCGGGATTGGTATGTCGGGTCATAGCGGAAGCTGGTCGAAATACTGTTGCAGGATGATGCGCGCGGCTTCGGCATCAAGTTCGCCGCGGCGCGCGCCGGCCATGGCGGCCATGCGCGAGGAATAGCGTTCGTCCACCCACTCCACCGGCAGGCTGAAGCGCCCGTTGAGCTGGTTGCCGAAGCGGCGCGCAAGCCGCATGGAAGGCTGCTCGCCGCCTTCGGGGTTGACCGGCATGCCAACAATCAGCTGCACGGGGGTCCACTCACGGATCAACTCGCCCACCGCCTGAAAGCGGCCTTCGACAGACAGGTTCGGAAGAATAGTCAGTGCGGTGGCGTGGCGCGTGACGAAATTGCCCAGGGCAACGCCGATCTTTTTTTCGCCGTAGTCGAATGCCAGGACCGTGCCGTCGCGGGGCAGTTCGCGCCCCACGCCGTCAGGCATGCCCTGCCTCGCCGGAAAGCATGGTGATGTCGATGCCCAACAGGCGGATGGCTGCCGCAAACCGTTCTTCGGGCGGCACGCTGAAGATGATTTCGGGATCAGCCTGGACCGTGAGCCAGCCGTTGCGGGAAAGCTCTTCTTCCAACTGGCCTGCGCCCCAGCCGGAGTAACCCAGCGTCAGCAGGAAACGATGCGGGCCGCTACCGTTGGCCACGGCCTCGAGGACGTCCTTCGAAGTGGTCATCTCCAGCCCGCCAGGTACTGCCAGCGACGACACATAGATGCCTACCGGGTCATGCAGCACAAAACCGCGCTCGGTCTGCACCGGGCCGCCGAAATAGACCGGCTGATGGGCCACCGGCTGGATTTCCAGCTTGAGGTCGATCTTGTCGAAGAGCGTGGCCATGTCGATATCGATCGGGCGGTTGATCACCAGCCCGAGCGCGCCGCGCTCATTGTGTTCGCAAAGGTAGACGACGGAGCCCGAAAAGGTCGGATCAGCCATGCCTGGCATGGCAATCAGGAACTGATTGGTCAGATTGATGGGAGGTGCTTCGGGCTTGGCCATAAATGGCATTTTATCAAATCGCCGGAGGGCTTCCGGAAAAGAATTGGCGGGCGCTGCAGTGCAGCAACCGTCCGCTCACCCCTTGCTGTTCAGGGCCGCCAGGTCCGCCGGCGTCAGCCAGCGCCAATCCCCTTCGGGAAGCGCGGGATCAAGCTGCAGGCCGCCCAAGGCGCTGCGGTGCAGGGCTGTCACGTGGTTGCCGGCCGCCACCACCATGCGCTTGACCTGGTGATACTTGCCCTGCAGCAAGGTCAGCCTCAGGCTACGTTCGCCGGTAATTTCGCAGGCTTCTGCGGCGATCGGCGCCGGTTCGTCGTCGAGTTGCACGCCATCCCGCAGCGCTTGCGCCTGTTCCGGCGTGACCGGCTCCGCCGTCGTGACCTCGTACACCTTGGGCACCTTGCGCTTGGGCGAAGTGTGCGCATGGATGAACTGGCCATCGTCGGTCAGCAGCAGCAGGCCGGTGGTGTCGTGATCCAGCCTTCCCACGGCCTGGACTTCGCGCTGGCGCAGCGGCACCGGCAGCAGGTTGTAGACGCTCGGATGGTGGCGAGGTCGTTGCGAGCATTCGTAGCCGGCTGGCTTGTTCAGCATCAGGTAGGCCTTGGCGCAGGCCACCCACGCTTCGCCATCGACGGTCAGTTGCAGGCCGTCGACCTCGAACTGGGCTCGCGGGTCTTCGCAGAGTTCGCCGTTGACCTCCACCAGTCCGGCGGCGATCAGGTCGCCGCAATAGCGGCGTGTGCCGAAGCCCTGGGATTGAAGGATGCGATCGAGGGTCATGGAAATGGAATCGTCAATGAAAGGATTGCGCAGCCGTGGCGCTGTATCGCTATGGTAGGGTATCGCCCGGAAATTCCTTCCTTCGGGCACCATGCGCGTCGCAGACACATCGGGCACAGTTCGTCCGCCGTACCAGATCGGCAGCCGGTTCGACCGCGGCCTCGTGTGGTTCCGGCGCGACCTGCGGGCCACCGACCACGCGGCGCTGCATTATGCCCTCAAGCATTGCGTCCGGGTGTGGTGTGTGTTCGTGTTCGACCGCGATATCCTGGATCCCCTGCTGGCCCGCGGCCTGCGAGCGGACCGCCGTGTCGATTTCATCCGCGGATCGCTGGTGGAACTGGACGCCACGCTGCGCGCGGCTGGCGGCGGCCTGATCGTGCTCCACGATGCCGCCGCCCGCGCGATTCCCGCGCTGGCCCACCGGCTGGATGCACAGGCTGTATTCGCCAACCACGACTATGAACCGGCCGCCAATGCGCGCGAGTCTGCCGTACGCGAGTCGCTGGCGGCAGACTCGCGCGCTTTCTTCACCTTCAAGGATCAGGTGATCTTCGAGCGCGATGAGATCCTGACCGGCCAGGGCAAGCCGTTCGCCGTATTCGCGCCCTACAAGAATGCCTGGCTCAGGACGGTCCAGCCGTTCGACCTGAGACCCTACCCGATCGAGCCGTATCTCGATGCGCTGGCGCCACCACCCGAAAGCGGGCAGGCTCCGCTGCCATCGCTGGGAGCCCTTGGTTTTGCCCCGAGTAACCTCCCGGACATTGCCATGCCGACGGGCAGTTCCGGCGGTCAGGCATTACTGGAGGAATTCACGTCACGCATGGGCAGCTATGCCCGCCGGCGCGATTTCCCCGCGCTGCGCGGGCCGAGCCACCTGTCCGTGCACCTGCGATTCGGCACGGTATCGATCCGCACACTCGCCCGCACAGCACACGAGGCGGCGCTGCGCGGTGGCGCGGCCAGCGCCGGTGCGGCCACCTGGTTGTCGGAACTGATCTGGCGGGACTTCTACTTCATGATCCTGCACCATCATCCGCATGTGGCTGCGGGGGCAGCCTTCCACCCCGCCTACGACACCATCCGCTGGCGCGACGGCGCAACTGCCGAACGCTACTTCGAGGCATGGCGCGATGCCGCCACGGGCTATCCGCTGGTCGATGCCGCGATGCTGCAGATCCGGCAAAGCGGCTACATGCACAACCGGCTGCGCATGGTGGCCGCCAGCTTCCTGGTCAAGGACCTGGGCGTGGACTGGCGCCGCGGCGAGCAGTATTTCGCCGAGCAGCTCAACGACTTTGACCTTGCAGCCAACAATGGCGGCTGGCAGTGGGCTGCTTCAACGGGATGCGATGCGCAGCCGTGGTTCCGCATCTTCAACCCGGTCACTCAGTCCGAGAAGTTCGATCCGCAGGGCCGCTTTATCCGCAAGTACCTGCCGCAACTGGCCGCGCTGCCGGACAAGTACGTGCATGCGCCGTGGACCGCACCGGAAGACGTGCTCGCGGCCGCGGGCGTGCGCCTTGGCGCGAACTACCCGCGCCCGCTGGTGCAGCACGACGTGGCGCGCAAGGAAACGCTTGAGCGCTATGCGGTAGTGAAGGCGGCGGCTGGCAAGATGAACGCCGCAAAGGAATGATGCGCGGAAGCCCGTGGGCCTCCGCATCCCGGCCTCAAGCGGCCAGCATTGCGCTTTCGCGGTAGTGGCGCTGCGCCTCTTCGGGGCGCTCGGTCTCTTCGAACAGGCGTGCGAGCGCCAGGTGAGTGCGCACGCGCAGGCGGGTCTGCTGCTCCCGGTCCGCATACTTCAACGCACGTTCAAAGCTCGATTGTGCCTTGCCCCAAAGGTGCTCACCGAGGCAAAGCACGCCAAGCGTGTAGTAGAGATCGGCGTCCGCCGGATGCTCGCTGATCCATTTTTCCGCCTGCTGGATTTGCGGTAATGCCTGGCCGGCCTTGGCGCAGTCCGCGTAGCGCAGCACCAGGCGGCTGTCCCAGTTGACCTTGAGCGCGTCCTCGATGATGCGGCGCGCCTCATCCTGCCGGCCGAGCGCGGCAAAGTAGCGCGCCGCCGGCTCGGCGATGCGCGCGGCGCGCCGCTCGTCGGCCGAGAGCGTGCGCCAGAAAGCAGACAGCGCCTCGGCATCGTGGCGCCGCTCTTCCAGCATGGCCTCGCAGGCCATCTGCTTGAGCCGCAGCGCAAGCACCGGATGCAGCGCGTTGCGTTTTTCGAGCGAACGGGCCAGGCGCAGCACCTCGGACCAGTTCTTCAGGTGCTGGTGCGCGCGCAGCGCAATGCGCTGCACGTGGATCTGGCGCGCGCCTTGTGCCTGCAATTGCGCGATGGTTTCCAGCGCGCCGTCGGCATCGCGCGCGTCGACCAGCAGTTCCGCCATCGATACCAGCCGGGCCTGCTCACGCTCGGGATCGGTGACCTGCGCCATCCAGGCGTCGCGGCGCTCGGTTTCCTGCATGCGGTGTGCGGCGCGGGCGCCAACCAGCGCCGCCGTCTGCGCCTGCGCCTCCCACGACTGCGCTTCGCGAGCGGCTCGTTCGGCGCGGGCGAAGCGGCCGGCGAACAGGTTCTCGATCGATTCGCGCAGCGCCGCCTGGGCCTTGTTCATGCGGCTGCGCTCGCGATAGGCGGCGGCGCGGCGCGGCATCTCGGAAAGATGGCGCACCGTGGACAGGACCGTCCACACCACGAAGAACACCAGCAGCAGCAATGCCAGCGCAAGGTTCAGCGACAGCTCGACCCGGTAAGGCGGATAGAACAGCACCACATTGCTGTGGTTGAACTGCGTGAACAGCGCCAGTCCGACGGCGCCACCGAACAGGACGGCTACCCAGAACAGAAGGCGCATGCTTACTCCTTCTTCAGCGCGTGCAGTGCGCCCAGGCTTTCCGCCATGGTCGGCAGCTGCACCGTCACCGCGCCGGCCTGCGCCTGCTTGAGCAAGGTCAGCACGGTCTGCACGCGCCGCGATTTGGCGTCGAAGTAACGGCCGATCATGGCCTGCGCCGCGGCCAGGTCATTGCGGAAGACCGGCTCGTTGCGCGACAACAGCGCCAGCCGCGCATTGAGCAGGCGCAGCTTGACGTTCTCGCGCAGGAACCAGCCCTGGTCGCCCGACAGCAGCAAGGCTTCGGCGTCATCGACCTTGCGAATGCGGATGACCTGCGCCAGTTCCTCGCGCATGTAGTCCCAGAACCGCGTGAACCAGTTGCCGGTGCCGCCGGTTGCCGGCGCCGATGCCTTGGCACCCTTGGCCGCACCACGGCTTGCTTCCTGGCGGTCTCCTGCTTCAGTGCGTTCAAGCATCCGTTCGCTCGACAGCAGCGGCAGCGAATCGATCTGGTTGATGGCCTCGTCCAGCTTGATCGCGGCACCGGTCAAATCGGTATCAGGGACCGCCTTCATGCGCGCGATATCGCGTGCAAGCGCGCGGCGCAGCAGGTTGTACTGCGGCTTGTCGGTACGGGCCAGGCGCGCGTCGGCGCTCTGCAGCGCCGCCAGCGCGACCTGCACGTTGCCCGTCAGCTGGAGCTGCTGGCCGGCATTGGTCAGCAGCTGCTGGATCTCGGCGAGCTCCCAGTCGTCGCGGTTGCGCATCAGGTCCTGATAGACCTGTTCGAGCGCGGCTTGCTTGTCGCGGGTTTCGCCGACCTGGCCGTCAAGCCCGCCAACCTTGGCCTGCAGTTCCTTGACCGTGTCCTGCGCATTGCGCGACAACACGCGGGTTTCCTGCACCAACGCGTCGTTGCTCTGCTGGCGCCGCGCCAGCTCCTCGGTCAGGTGGTCGACCCGCTGCTGCAGCCACCAGAAGCCGCCGGCGGTCGCAAGTACCAGGACTGCCACGAGCACCCACAATGCGGCGTTGGGGCGCGGCCCGGTGAACGGCGGCGCTGGCCCGTCTGAAGCCGCTGCGGGCGGAATGGTGGTTGAGGAGGACGTAGATTCTTGCGTCACGCGTTCGACCCTGTTTGTCATGGCAGGCGGCTGCACGGGCGGCGACTCCGGCCGTGGCGCCGGCGGTGCCACGGTGACCGCGGGAGCCGCGGTACTCGCAGGCACCGGTCCGGCATAGGCATCCGCCCACTGCTTGCACGCCTCAAGCAGCCCGGCGTCGCCCGGCGCCGCACGCAGGATGCGCGTAAAGCCGAGCGCCTCCGCCTGTTCGGCGATTCTCGCATGCGGCGCGATGCACTGCACCTGTTTCAGGGTGGCCAGTTCCTGCGGCGACAGGTTCTGTCGCGCCAGGGTATCGAGGTTGCGCACGGCCTCCGAGCTGGTCAGCAGCCAGGCCTGCGGGGCGGCGCCCGCGCCCAGGCCGTCGCGCACCGCCTGCCATTGCATGGCGCTGGGTTCCGGCAAGGTGCGCCGGTAGGCCTCGACCGCCGTGACTTCGGCACCCGCTTCCCGCAGGCGATCACCGAGCCAGTCGCGGCCGCCGTTGCCGCGCACGATCAGGACGGCGCGCCCCCGCAGCGCGGAGGGGTCCAGCTGCGCCCACAGGGCTTCGGAATCGAAACGTGCCTCTTCACCGGCGGCGATACCGTTCGTAGCGTTGCAGCCAGCGCCGGCGGGCGCGATCACGCGATGATCGGGCGCGGTAATGCCTCGCTCGGCGAGGGCCGTGACGCTCGCGGGGCCAACCACGGCCACCGGCACGCCTGACGGCCACTGGGCCATGGCATTGCCCTGCACCGTCGCCAGTGCATCGAGCGCGTACTGGATCGCATTGGGACTGACAAAGACCACCAGCGCGAACTCGCCCAGGCGCGCCAGCGCGGCGCGTAGCGGCGCGTCATCGGCAGCAGGGCCAATGGCTAGCAGCGGAAAGCCCAGCACATCCAGGCCGGCGGCCTGGAGGGCCTCGGTCAGTTGCCGGGACTGCCCGGCGGGTCGTGTGACAACGACAGTCGGGCGGGGCATGGGCCGGCCTCAGGCAGGAGCTTGGGGATCAGGCGTTTCGGCCAGCGCGGCGAGGATATCTGCCGCACCCTGCGACAGCAGGTCGCGTGCAACGGATTCGCCGAGCGCTTCGGCCGCCGCGGCGTCGGGCGCGGGACCGGCCGCCATGGCGCGCGTCTGGCGCGTGCCATCGGGCATCGCCACGAAGGCGTCGAGTCGCAACTGGTCGCCGTCCCAGCGCGCATGCGCCGCCAACGGCACCTGACAGGATCCGCCCAGCCTGCGCGACACGGCCCGTTCCGCCGTTACCGCAAGCGCGGTCGGCGCATGGTTCAGCGGCGCCAGCCATCCGGCGACGTCCGGGCGCGTCGAAAGGATCTCGATGCCGAGCGCCCCCTGCCCTGCCGCCGGCAGCGAGGCCTCCGGCGCGATCAGCGCGCGGATGCGGTCGCCCAGGCCCAGGCGCTTGAGACCGGCCGCGGCCAGGATGATCGCGCCATACTCGCCGCGATCGAGCTTGCCCAGCCGGGTATCCAGATTGCCGCGCAGCGGCTTGATGACCAGGTGCGGGTAGCGTGCCCGCAACGCGGCTTCGCGGCGCAGGCTCGATGTGCCCACCACGGTGCCCGCCGGCATGTCGTCGAGCGAAGCGAACGCCGACGATACCAGCGCATCGCGCGGATCTTCACGCTCCATCACCGCCGTCAGGGTAAAGCCTTCGGGCAGCTCCATCGGCACATCCTTGAGCGAATGCACCGCCAGGTCGGCCCGGCCTTCCGCCATGGCGAATTCCAGCTCTTTGACAAACAAACCCTTTCCACCGACTTTCGACAAAGTCCGGTCTAGAATCTGGTCTCCGCGCGTGGTCATGCCCAGAATGGACACATCGCACGCGGGATAGTATTGTTGCAGCGCAGCACGCACATGTTCCGCCTGCCACATGGCCAGACGGCTCTCGCGGGAGGCAATGACGAGCTTGTGTGGGAGGCTGCTGGACACGGCGTTAGAAGAAGTCGGAGAGGCGGGTGCTTGCATTCGTCAATGTTAGCACGCGACCCAATCGCCGCTCCGCACCATTGGACCAGAAGTAGAGCAAGAGGAGATTGCATGACGCAGCACGCTGCGCGCCCCGGCCGACGCATGGCCAATCGAGAAGTCCCCTCCCAGGCCTCAGGCCAGAGTGACGCAAACGGCGCCCCCACCCGTAAGACCGCTTCCAAGGCCACCGGTACCAAGCGGATTTCAAAGGCCAACCTGATGGTCGTGCCCGCCAACGGTGCCATGAACCCCAGCCCCGCCCGCCGCTCCGCCGCCGACAAGGACCTGCCCCTGCGCGAGGACATCCGCTTCCTGGGCCGCCTGCTGGGCGAATGCCTGCGCGAGCAGGAAGGCGACGCCGCCTTCGAGGTGGTCGAGACCATCCGCCAGACCGCCGTGCGTTTCCGCCGCGAGAACGACCGCGCCGCCGGCGCCGAGCTGGACCGCCTGCTCAAGCGCCTGTCGCGCGACCAGACCAACCAGGTCGTTCGCGCGTTCAGCTATTTCTCGCACCTGGCCAATATCGCCGAGGACCAGCACCACAACCGCCGGCGCCGCATCCACGCGCTGGCCGGCTCGCCGCCGCAGGACGGCAGCCTGCAGCACGCGCTGGAGAAGATCGACGCCGCCGGCGTCACCGGCAAGCAGCTGCGCAAGTTCCTGGACGAGGCGCTGATCGTGCCGGTGCTGACCGCGCACCCGACCGAAGTCCAGCGCAAGAGCATTCTTGACGCCGAGCGCGAGATCGCCCGCCTGCTGGCCGAGCGCGACCTGCCGATGACCGCGCGCGAGCGCGACCGCAACACCGCGCAGCTGCGCGCCAAGGTCACCACGCTGTGGCAGACCCGCATGCTGCGCGACGCGCGCCTGACCGTCGCGGACGAGATCGACAACGCGCTGTCCTACTACCGCACCACCTTCCTGCACGGCATCCCACAGCTGATGAGCGAACTGGAAGAGGACATCGCCGCGATCTTCCCGGCCTCGCGCAAGGCCAAGGGCGGTGCGGCCGAGCCGGCGCCGCTCGCGCCGTTCATGCAGATGGGTTCGTGGATCGGCGGCGACCGCGACGGCAATCCGAACGTCACGGCGGAAACACTGGATCACGCCGCCACCCAGCAGTCGCAGATGATCCTGGGCTGGTATCTGGATGAAGTGCACGCGCTCGGCGCCGAGCTGTCGATGTCGTCGCTGATGGTCGACGCCAGCCCCGAGCTGCTCTCGCTGGCCGAGACCTCGCCCGACCATTCGGCGCATCGCGCCGACGAGCCCTACCGCCGCGCGCTGATCGGCATCTACGCGCGCCTGGCCGCGACCAGCAAGGTGCTGACCGGCCACGGCGCGCCGCGCCATCCGGTGGCCGACGCCGAACCCTACAGCAGCGCCGAAGCCTTCGCCGCCGACGTGCAGGTGGTGATCGACTCGCTGCGCGCGCACCACGGCCGGGCGCTGGCCAGCACGCGCATCGATGCACTGGTACGCGCGATTGCCGTGTTCGGCTTCCACCTGGCATCGGTCGACATGCGCCAGGTCTCCGACGTACATGAAGCGGTGGTGGCCGAGCTGTTCGCCGCCGCTGGCGTCGAGAAGGACTACGCCGCGCTGCCGGAATCGCGCAAGCTCGAACTGCTGCTGGCCGAACTGCGCCAGCCGCGCCTGCTGACGCTGCCCTGGCACGAGTACTCGGAACAGACCCGCAACGAACTGGCGATCCTGGCAACGGCACGCGAACTGCGCGCGCGCTACGGCAAGCGGGTCGCGCGCAACTACATCATCTCGCACACGGAAACGCTGTCCGACCTGGTCGAGGTCATGCTGCTGCAGAAGGAATCCGGCATGCTGCAGGGCACGCTGGGCAGCAAGACCGACCCGGCCCGCATGGAGCTGATGGTCATTCCGCTGTTCGAAACCATCGAGGACTTGCAGAACGCCGCCGGCATCATGCAGTCGCTGCTGGACCTGCCGGGCTTCGACTCGGTGATCGAGCACCACGGCGTCGAGCAGGAAGTGATGCTGGGCTACTCCGATTCGAACAAGGACGGCGGCTTCCTGACCTCGAACTGGGAGCTGTACAAGGCCGAGCTGGCGCTGGTGCAGCTATTCGAGCAGCGCAAGGTCAAGCTGCGCCTGTTCCACGGCCGCGGCGGCACGGTTGGCCGCGGCGGCGGCCCGACCTACCAGGCCATCCTGTCGCAGCCGCCGGGCACGGTGAACGGGCAGATCCGCCTGACCGAGCAGGGCGAGATCATCAACAGCAAGTTCGCCAATGCCGAGATCGGCCGGCGCAACCTGGAAACGGTGATCGCCGCGACGCTGGAAGCGTCGCTGCTGCCGCAGCAGAACGCGCCGAAGGAGCTGAGCACGTTCGAGGGCATCATGCAGCAGTTGTCGGACCGCGCCTTCGGCGCCTACCGCAACCTGGTGTATGAAACCCCGGGCTTCAAGGACTACTTCTTCGCCACCACGCCGATCATCGAGATCGCGGACCTGAACCTGGGATCGCGCCCGGCCTCGCGCAAGCTGATGGACAAGAAGAACCGCCGCATCGAGGATCTGCGCGCGATTCCGTGGGGCTTCTCGTGGGGCCAGTGCCGCCTGCTGCTGCCGGGCTGGTATGGTTTCGGCAGCGCGGTCAAGTCGCTGCTGGACACCGCTCCCGACGAAAAGGCGCGCAAGGCCGCGGTAGCCACGCTGCGCAAGATGGTCAAGACCTGGCCGTTCTTCTCCACGCTGCTGTCCAATATGGACATGGTGCTGGCCAAGACCGACCTGGCCGTGGCCTCGCGCTATGCGCAGCTTTGTGACGACGCGGCCTTGCGCAAGAACGTGTTCGCGCGCATCAGCAAGGAATGGCACCTGACCAGCGAGATGCTGGCGCTGATCACCGGCCACCAGGAGCGGCTGTCCGACAACCCGCTGCTGGCACGCTCGATCAAGAACCGCTTCGCCTACCTGGATCCGCTCAACCACTTGCAGGTCGAGCTGCTCAAGCGCTATCGCTCGGGCAAGGACGGGGACGATATCCGCGTTCGCCGCGGTATCCACCTGACTATCAACGGGGTAGCGGCGGGGCTGCGCAATACGGGTTGATCGCCAACTGAGCCATTGCGTCACAGAACGCCCGGACGATATGTCGTCCGGGCGTTTGTCCATCTGGCGACTATAGCCTGGCTCAGCCCACAAACGCGCCCGGCACCGGGTCTTCCCCCAGCGCATGCAGCAGCACCGCCCAATGCATGGCCTCGTCGCCGAGGATGCTGCCCGCTGCCTTGATCAGGTCACGGTTGTAGAAATTCGGCAGCACGCCGAGATAAGCCGCGGTGGCGCCCTTCTCCAGCCCCGCCGCGAAGCGCAGCACGTCCGCCTGCGTCTTGAGCTGTCCGGTCGGAAATGCATACTCCGACGGCTTCTTCGCCATCACCGGCGACCCTCCGAGCTTCGATACCGTGCCGGCCAGCACCTGCGCATGGGCCTTGTGGTGGGTCTGGAACTTCACCGCCGTATCGAGCACGGGCTTCTGCAGCAGCCCGCTTTCCGCCCCGACCTGGTAGGCCGCGATGGCCTGGTACTCCAGTCCGAGCGCGACGTTGAGGATATTGATGTCGTCCTTCGTGCTGCCCGACTGTGTCTGGGCCCAGGCCGGCATCGACTCGCCCAGGCTCAGCACGGCCAGCGAGCCGAGCGCGAACAGGCCCGGCACCTTGAGCAGGCCGCGCCGGCGCTCGTCGGGCAAGTTGACGATGGCAACGTCCGCGGGTTGGACCAGCCGGCGGTCTGGCGTGGGCATGCGTTCCATGGTGTTCTCCTGTATGGAATCAAGGGGCAGCGTCCGCTGTGCGGCTCGCCTGACCCTTTTACGCAGGCACCGGACAATCGGATGCACCGGCGCTGCCTATAATCGGGCAAAGCCTTCCCCTGGAACCGCCGCGTGTCTGCTTCCCCGGAACCGTCCTTTGCCCCGCCGGCCGACAACGACCAGCTTGCGGCGTGGCTGCAGGCGGTGGCGCTCGGCGACCGCCAGGCGCTGCGCGCGCTCTACGAGCAGACTTCGGCGAAACTGTTCGGCCTTGCGCTGCGTATCACTGGCAGGCGTGACTGGGCGGAGGATGTCGTGCAGGAAAGCTTTGTCAGCATCTGGCACCACGCCGTCGACTACCGGCCGCACCTGGCCGCGCCGATGACCTGGATGACCACCATTGTTCGCAACCGCGCGCTGGACTGCCTGCGCCGCGCGGCCGCCGCGCGCCTGCCGCAGACGGTGGAACTCGATGAGGAACTGGGAGAATGGCTGGCCGACGATGCCGCGGGCCCAGCCGAACTCGCGCTGGCGAGCCAGCAGGCGCGCGCACTGAACCGCTGCCTGCAGCGGCTGGAGCAGGCGCAACGCCAGGCCATCGTGCTGGCCTACCTGCATGACCTGAGCCACGCCGAACTGGCGCAGCGGCTGCGCACGCCGCTTGGAACGGTCAAGTCCTGGATCCGCCGCGGCCTGGAGCACCTGCGCACCTGCCTGGAGGGCGCGCCATGAGGCTGACCCGGCACCCCGACCTGCTTGACCGCATGGCGGCCCAGTACGCGCTGGGCGTGTTGCGCGGCGGAGCTCGGCGCCGCATGGAGCAGCTCGCGCGCGAGGAACCGGCGGTGCGTGCGGCGATCGGCCACTGGCAGGTCAGGCTGTCCGGCATGGCCGAGCTGCAGCCCGCCGCCGGGCCGGTGGAGGCGGTCTGGTGCGGTATCGAGCAGCGGCTCGGCTGGAAGCCCGCGCCTTCGTCCGGGGCGCCGGGGCCGTCGTGGTGGCAGAAGCTGTGGTCGGCGCCGGCATTCTGGCGCGGCGCCGCGGCCGCCATGGCCACCGTCGCCGTGCTGGCCATCGGCATCGGCTGGCTGATGACACAACGACAGCCCGGCGAGACCACGGTCATCGCGGTGCTTAACAATGCACAATCCCGGCCGGCGCTGCTGGTGTCCTGGGATGCCGGCGCGCAGCAGTTGCTGGTGCGCAGGCTTGACGACATGACGTTGCCCGGGCAGCAGGTGCTGCAGTTATGGGCGCTGCCGGAAGGTGGCAAGCCCCGCTCGCTGGGCGTGATCGGCCGCGCGCAGACGGCGCGGCTCGCACTGACGCAGTTCCCCGCGGCCGTCCCGGCTCTCGCGGTCAGCGTGGAGCCGCCGGGCGGATCGCCCAACCCGGACGGGCCGAGCGGCCCCGTGGTATTCAAGGGACCGTTGATCCACTCCCCGCTCTGACGCCCCTGGCCCCGGCCCCGCAACCGCCGTCGCGGGCCGCGCGGGCGATATAATCGTCGTTTCTCCGAAATCCGCTCGCGCCCGCCCCGCATGGTCATGCACCGGCCGCACGCCGCGCGAGCCACAGCCCTGACGTCCATGACGACCTCCCAACTTGCCAAGAAAGGCGAAGCCTGGTCCGCCCGCTTCTCCGAACCGATGTCCGATCTGGTGAAGCGCTACACCGCCTCGGTGTTCTTCGACAAGCGCCTGGCCCTGTTCGACATCCAGGGTTCGCTGGCCCATGCGGCCATGCTGGCGAAGCAGGGCATCATCGCCGACGCCGACCGCGCCGAGATCGAGCGCGGCATGGCGCAGATCAAGGGCGAAATCGAGGCCGGCGGCTTCGAGTGGAAGCTGGACCTGGAAGACGTCCACCTGAATATCGAGGCGCGCCTGACCGCGCTGGTGGGCGACGCCGGCAAGCGACTGCATACCGGCCGTTCGCGCAACGACCAGGTCGCGACCGACATCCGCCTGTGGCTGCGCAGCGAGATCGACAACATCATCGCCCTGCTCGGCGCGCTGCGCGTCTCGCTGCTGGACCTGGCCGACCAGAACGCCGACACCATCCTGCCGGGCTTCACGCACCTGCAGGTGGCGCAGCCGGTCACGTTCGGCCACCACCTGCTGGCCTACGTGGAAATGTTCACGCGCGACGCCGAGCGCATGGCCGATTGCCGCAAGCGCGTCAACCGCCTGCCGCTGGGCGCCGCCGCGCTGGCCGGCACGAGCTATCCGATCGACCGCGAATTCGTTGCCCAACAGCTCGGCTTCGACGGCGTGTGCCGCAACTCGCTGGACGCCGTCTCGGACCGCGACTTCGCCATCGAATTCTGCGCCGCCGCCGCGCTGGTGATGACCCACGTGTCACGCTTCTCTGAAGAGCTGGTGCTGTGGATGAGCCCGCGGGTCGGCTTTATCGACATCGCCGACCGCTTCTGCACCGGCAGCTCGATCATGCCGCAGAAGAAGAACCCCGACGTGCCCGAACTGGCGCGTGGCAAGACCGGCCGCGTCAACGGCCACCTGATCGGCCTGCTGACGCTGATGAAGGGCCAGCCGCTCGCGTACAACAAGGACAACCAGGAAGACAAGGAACCGCTGTTCGATACGGTCGATACCGTGGTCGACACGCTGCGCATCTTCGCCGACATGGTGCCGGGCATCACCGTCAAGCCGGAGGCGATGCGCGCCGCCGCGCTGCAGGGCTACGCCACCGCCACCGACCTGGCCGACTACCTGGTCAAGAAGGGCCTGCCGTTCCGCGACGCGCACGAAGCCGTGGCCCATGCCGTGCGCGCCTGCGACAGCCGCCAGTGCGACCTGGCCGACCTGAGCGTGGCCGAGCTGCGCGAGGTGTCTGGCCTGGGCGACAAGGCCGCGCTGATCGGTGACGACGTGCATGGCGTGCTAACGCTCGAAGGCTCGGTCGCCGCGCGCAACCACATCGGCGGCACCGCACCGGACCAGGTGCGCGCCGCCATCGCCGCCGCACGCGCCGCGCTGTAAGTTCCGCGTAAGCTCAAGCAAGAAAAAGCCACGATGGCCCGGCCATCGTGGCTTTTTTCTTTGGCATGCCGTATTTTTGCGCAATGTGATAGGTATTAGCCCCAAGCGCCGACGCATTTTGTTACAGATAAACTAATCGCCGCAAAAAACCGGGGAGACAACCCATGAACTACTTGCTTGGTCTGTCACGACAGATCGACAGGTTGAATCAGCACACGGGCAGGCTTGCAAACATCATGATCCTGCTGTCGTGCCTGATCAGCGCAGGCAACGCCCTACTGCGCTATGGCTTCAACTTGAGCGATAACTGGCCACTCGAACTGCAGTGGTACATGTTTGCGATCGCCGTGATGTTCGGCGCCTCGTACACCTTCCAGCGCAATGAACATGTCCGCGTCGACCTGATCTACGGCAATGTCTCGGAGCGTGCGCAGCACTGGATCGACATCTTCGGCATCATCGTCTTCCTGCTGCCCTCGTGCATCCTGTTCACGTGGCTGTCCTGGGATTCCCTGTTCCTGCCCTCGTGGCGCCTCCTCGAGCAATCGGGCAATTCCGGCGGCCTGCCGCGTTACCCGATCAAGCTGGTGGTGCCCGTCGGCTTCGCCCTGCTCGCCCTGCAGGGTGTATCTGAACTGATCAAGCGCTTTGCCGCCCTGAAAGGCCTGGTGCGTATCGAATCCAAATACGAGAGGCCGGTGCAATGATTCCATTGGAATATATGCCGCCGCTGATGTTCGGCGGCCTGGTGGTATTCATGCTGATCGGGTTCCCGGTCGCGTTTTCGCTGTCCGCCGTCGGCCTGGCCTTTGGCTTCCTGGCTATCCAGTGGGGCTATTTTCCGCTGAGCTTCCTGCAGGCTGTGCCCAGCCGCGTGTTCGGCAGCGTGCTGGCCAACGAGCTGCTGCTGGCCATCCCGTTCTTCACCTTCATGGGCGCGATCCTGGAGAAATGCGGGCTGGCCGAGGACATGCTCGACTCCATGGGCCAGCTGTTCGGCCCGGTGCGCGGCGGCCTCGGCTATTCGGTGATCATCGTCGGCTTCATCCTGGGCGCGATCACCGGCACGGTGGCCGCGCAGGTGATCGCCATGGCGATGATCTCGCTGCCGGTGATGATGCGCTACCGCTACAACATGAAGTACGCCACCGGCGTGCTGGCGGCGTCGGGCACCATCACGCAGCTGGTGCCGCCGTCGCTGGTGCTGGTGGTGCTGGCCGACCAGCTCAAGACGCCCGCCGGCAGCGCCGACGTGGGCAGCATGTACCTGGGCGCGTGGGGCCCGTCGGTGGTGCAGATCGCGCTGTTCGCGCTGTACACGTTCTTCCTGGCGCGCTTCAAGCCCGACTGGCTGCCGCCGGTTCCGGCCGAAGCCCGCACGCTGCGGGGCTGGGCGCTGTGGGCCAAGTGCCTGCGCGGCATCATCCCTTGCGCGGTGCTGATCTTCCTGGTGCTGGGCACGATCATGCTGGGCATTGCCACGCCGACCGAATCGGGCGCCATGGGTGCCGTTGGCGCGCTGGTGCTTGCGGTGATCCGCGACAAGGCCTTCACCAGCACCGACCGCCTGGTCTACCGCGCCGGCATTGTAGCGACGCTGATCGCCGCGGCCGTGGGCGTTTTTGCCTTTGGCTCGCATCTGTTCCGCATTCCTCTGGCGGTACTCTACCTGGTCATCCTGTGGCTGGTCATCCGTTCCGGCCAGATGACCGACCTGCGCCTGCTGATCGTCGACGCCTACCAGTCCACCGCGCGCATCACGGCGATGGTGGTGTTCATCCTGATCGGCTCCACCTGCTTCTCAGTGGTATTCCAGGGCGTGGACGGCGGTGCCTGGGTGGAGCACCTGTTCACCTCGCTGCCGGGCGGCTGGATCGGCTTCCTGATCGTGGTGAACCTGTTCATCTTCTTCCTGGCGTTCTTCCTGGACTTCTTCGAGATCGCCTTCATCGTGGTGCCGATGCTGGCTCCGGTGGCGGTGAAGGTGCTGGCGCCGGTGGTCGCCGACTCGATGGGCGGCAACCCCGAAGCCGCGGCCACCGCGGCGCTGGTGTGGTTCGGCGTGATGCTGTGCGTGAACATGCAGACCTCGTTCATGCACCCGCCGTTCGGCTTCGCGCTGTTCTACCTGCGGGGCATCGCGCCCAAGGAGGTCAAGAGCTCGGACATCTACTGGGGCGCCCTGCCCTGGGTCGGCCTGCAGTTGCTGATGGTGCTGGCCGTGATGTTCTGGCCGGGCATGGTGACCGCTTTCCTGGACAAGGGGTCGCTGCACCATAACACCGGGGCGGAGGTCAGTATTCCGCTCGGCGGCGAGCCGGAAAAGCCGGCATCGGCGCCAGGCACGCTGGAACTGCCAGGCACAGCGGCACCCGCGGAGCCGGCGGCGCCGCAGTTCGAGTTCGAGAAGAAGTAGGCTGAGGCTGTCAAACCGACAAATGCCCCGCGGATGCGGGGCATTTTTTTTCCGCGCGTTGCTCTGCGCCGGATAAGCGCACGTCGCAGGCCTGCCTCTGCTACGGCGGGTCCATCGCCTCCAGGACTTGAAAGTCAGAGACTGCCCTATCTCGAAAACATCAGGCGATTTTCATCCTTTCCTTATATCCGGCGCTTGTTGCGGCATGTATAGCTGGTTCTTTCTGTCACGGAGGGACCACGAATGCCCGATATTCGCTATGCACTGAAGAACGGCGATCCGACAAGTACCGGAGGCCAACTCATCGCCTGCCACCATGGTTTCACGCATCATGGCGTGCCGATGGGCGTCGAGGGCGACATTGCAACTTGCCCGGCTTGCAAATCCAGCGGGCCCGTATTTAACGATTGCCATCCGAACTTCGACGTAATGGGTAAGCAACTGCTCGTGAGTGGCGCCCGCGTGTATTGCAAGTGCCCGATCAAGCCCTACGTCGTCCATACGCAATGGGACACCACAGTCGAAGTAAATTGGATGGACTGCGGTACGAATGCTGCCAGTGGCCCGGAGGCAGCGACCGGATACTCCGCAGCATCGTTGAGCGCAACGGACGACGAGCTCGAGCACTTCTTTGAGATCGTTGATGCGGAGACCGGGGAGCCCGTCGAAGGCATGACCTACAAGATTTCGAGCTACGGCCAAACCCTTGTTCATGATGAAGCGCTTGCAGCTGGGGCGACTCGCTCCTTCGCAGTCAAAGAGCATCCGCATATAGTTCTTGTCGCTTGGCGGGCGGGAGACGTTCGATGAGCGACGCGATTGACCAGGATCTGCGCTTGCTTGCTGCAATCGCCTACGGGGAAGCTTCCATTCGCGATGACTCCGAGGAAATCGGTGGAATTGCCTTTGCTGTGGCTAACAGATGTCGAGCATGGGGCGGAAAGACGGTATCGCAATTACGAGCTGCCGATCCTAACTATTCGTATGCATGGGATGGGTCAAACGCTCGTTTCAATAAGTTAATGCGCGCCTCGGTCAAAGACATAGAACTCAATCCGGGCATGAAACTCGCCGTTGAATGGGGAAAAAAGGCCTTAGCCAATGATGGACCAGATCCTTCTAATGGTGCGTTCTGGTGGGACGGTCTCGACTTCAAGACAAACTATGCCAAGCATCCGAAAGTACAAGATGGTTTCAAATTCGGAAGCCCCGCTCATAACATCTTTGGCGTACAGGAGAAGCGACGTGAGACTATTGTGTACTGGAGGGTCAGGAACAAGAAGACCGGAAAGATAGTCGATGGCGCCGAGCGTGGAAGATATGATTCCATTTGGGTTTCTACTGCCGCGCATGGCAGCTCAATATTCTGGGGCCACAATCCAGACTACGTGAAAGCCTCTGGAGGCAAGGCATATAGATGAAGTCAGCTTCGATACTGGCCGCGACCCTGATTCTTCTTGCCGGAGATTGCGTTGCGGCCCCTACCTACGAAAGCCATGATGCCTTCTATGCCGATCAGGCAGGTGCCGTGTTTCATGATCCGATCAGGAGCGACGCTGGTATTGCGTACGCGTATCCCGACAAGCCAGGCATTTATATTCAGCTTCGATCCGAACTGGAAGGAAAGCCTGTGAATATTGAAGTCGCCGGGAATCGCGTCATCGTCAACGGCCGGGCCTATCGTTTTGCCCGTGCCACAACGTTCCCCGGCGAGCATGCCTTGGATATCGTGCCGACAAGTGCCTTGGTGTTTCTTGCGCAACGAACCGATTACCGGCCCCCTCTGCTGTGCGTAGAAGGACACAGCAACGGATCCGGCGAGGCTGGCCGGCACACTCAAATCTACCTGCTGATTGACCCGATCCGCCAGAATGGCAAGGCGACCTTCCTGCATTTGCCGAGCCTGCTTTCAGCATGTCGGGCAGTAGTATCAACAAGGAGCGGCGGAATTTCCTTTCCGAAGAATAGCTATCTGTTCGACGACGCGCGGACGGTTCGCGTTGGCTTGCAGATGGATTATTACTCGTTCGAGCGAGCTCGCTTCACTCCGACCGGGAAGGTGATGCATCTCAAGTTCAGTCAACCTGACAATCCTTTTGAGTTTTCCTCCGAGGAGGCAGATAGCCACTTGAAGCCCCACGGCTAATTCGTGGTCGTCACCAGCACATCCCCCCGCCGCGCCAGCACATTCACGACCACGCTGCTGCCCGTACGCCGCAGCATCAGATCGACGGACGCATCGGCAACGCAGAGTCCCTGCAGCACCACGTCCTCCATGAAGGACGGCAGCGCCGGATAGCCGAAGCGGATCTGGCGCGCGCCCACGTCGAAGTCCAGGTTCAGGCACGATTGCAGCAGCGACAGCGGCGCGGCGGCCGCCCAGGCCTGCGGGATACACGCCACCGGATACAGCGTCGGGCCGCGGTTGCGCCGGCGCACGAAGCCGCAGAACAGTTCGGGCAGGCGGCGCAAGTCGATATGGGTGGACGCGGCAAACAGGCCGTCGAAGATGCGCAATGCCGCTTCGCGCAAGCCGTAGCGAACCATCCCGGCGGCGATGATGGCGTTGTCGTGAGGCCAGACCGAACCATTGTGATAGCTCATCGGGTTGTAGCGGATTTCGCTCGACGCGATGGTCCTCACGCCCCAGCCGGAGAACGACGCGCTGCCCATCAGCGCGGCCGCCACCGGCGCCGCGCGCTCCGCCAGTGCAATGCCCGTATAGAGCGCATGGCCCGCATTGGAGGACAGCACGCGGCATGGCCGCTTGTCGCCATCGAGCGCGAGCACGTAGGTGCCCAGTGCCTCGTCGAAGAAGGCGTCGTCGAAGCGCTGGCGCAGTTGCGCGGCACGCGTTTCGAGTGCGACAGCACGTCCGCCGTGGCCCAGGCTGTGTGCGATCCGTGCGGCCGCCGTCAAGGCGCCGTACACATATGCCTGCACCTCCACCATCGCGATCGGGCCTTCCGCCAGGGTGCCGTCCGCATGGAAGACCGAATCGCGGCTGTCCTTCCAGCCCTGGTTGAGCAGCCCTTCGGCGCTGCGCCGCCCGTACTCGACGAAGCCGTCGCCGTCGCGGTCGCCATATTGGTCGATCCAGCGCAGCGCCGCCTCGATATGCGGCCACAGCGCGCGTGCCGTGGCCAGGTCATGCGTGCGGTCCAGGTAGGCGCCTGCCAGCATCACGAACAGCGGCGTGGAATCGATGCTGCCGTAGTAGCAACGGAACGGCACCTCGCCAAGGTTCGCCATTTCGCCCTTGCGGCTTTCGTGCAGGATCTTGCCCGGCTCGGCATCGGCCGAAGGATCGGATGTCGTCGCCTGGTGCGCCGCCAGGTAACCCAGCACGCCGCGCGCGATGTCCGGGTCCAGCCACAGGGTTTCCATCGCCGTGATCAGCGCATCGCGGCCGAAAAAGGTGCTGAACCAAGGAATGCCGGCGTAGGGATAGGGCCCGTAAGGCGTCTGCGTGATCAGCATGTAGAGATCGGACATGCTGCGGCCCACGGCCTCGTTGAAGATCTCGTTGGAGGTGGTCACCGTTGCGGCCTGCGCCGACAACGCCTGGAGTGCGCGCCGCGAAGCACGCAGGGCCGACGGGAAGGCGTAATGCAGGGGAGGCCCTTCGGGCCGCACCTGGCCGCAGCACACCTCCACGTAAAGCAGATATGTCTTCTGCGGCACCAGTTCCAGCTCGAATAACGCCCCGTCCTCACGCAGGAGCGTCGGCGCGGGATCGAATAACAGATGCGTGGTGCGCTCGCAATCATCCAGCCCGGTGTACGCGAGCCGCGCGTCATTGCCCGTCAGCACAGGCGCATGATGACGGCCGCGCCTGGTGCGCCTGGCACCGCGCACCTCGAACAAGTCGGCGAAATCCGCCGCGAACGCCAGTTCCAGCCGGATGTGCCGCGGCACGTCATCGAAATTGCGCACGGCCAGCCGCTCGTAGCAAGTGCTGTCCCACAGGAAGCGCGAGCGGCGTACATGGATCAGGTCGTGCGGCATGGCCAGTTGCCCTTGCGCATCGAACAGGTCGGGGTTGGTCAGATCGCAACTGAACGCGGCGTTGTCGTCGCGCAGCACGGAACTGAGCAGGATCGGACGCCACCCGTTGATGGTCAGGTGGAAGTGCGACAGGTGGCGCGTGTCGCAGTGATAGATGCCGTCCGAGCCGCCCGAGCCGGCGATCGCGTCCCCGTGCTGGTCGAACACGGAGAAGGTATCGCCATGCTTCAGCGTGCGCGGCTGGGTCTGGCGCAGCGAGCGCGACGCGGCGATCACAATGGGCGCGGACGGCGTCGCTTCCGGCTCCGTGCCGCGCCGGCCTTCGGGAGCATCAAGCATGGATTCCCCTCCAGGTTCAGGCCGCGATGTGCAAGGCCGGGTCGGCGGGCTGACCCCGATACGGGCGCCCATTGCCGGACGCCGGGTCGTGCAGGCGGCCATACAATGCCAGGTAATCGTTGGCCATGCGTTCGGCGCTGAAGCGCGCCTGGAACGCGCGTCGCACGCCGCAGCGATCGATGTCGCCGATACGCCCGACTGCCGCCACAGCCTCGTCGATACTGTCGACGACGAAGCCGGTGACCCCGTCATCGACGATTTCCGGGACCGAGCCGCACCGGAACGCGATCACCGGCGTGCCGCAGGCCATGGCTTCGATCATCGCGAGGCCGAAAGGCTCGGGCCAGTCGATCGGGAACAGCAGCGCACGGGCGTCGCCGAGGAAGCGCATCTTTTCGCGCTGGCCGATTTCTCCAAGATACTCCACATTGGCGTGCCGGCTGAGCAGCGGCGCGATGTCGGCTTCCCAGTATGCGCGGTCGACGCGGTCGATCTTGGCGGCAATCTTCAGCGGCAGGCCGCTTCGCACGGCAATCTCGATCGCGCGGTCGGGGCGCTTCTCCGGCGAGATTCTCCCGAGGAAAGCCAGGTAGCCGCCCCGGCCCGAGGCATGGAACGGCAGCAGCTGTTCAGGCAGGCCATGATAGACGTTGCCCAGCCAGGAGACCGGCGGCATGGGACCACGCTGCCCGAGCGACACCGATACCAGCGGTATGTCCGGGAACACGGAGTAGAACGGCCACAGGTCCGGAAGGTCCAGCCTGCCGTGCAGTGTGGTCACCGTGCGATGCGCGAAGCTGCGCACCATCGGGAAATGCAGCAGCTCGGTGTGAAAGTGCAGGATATCGAAGTCGTCTGCCCGCCGGAGGACTTCATCAAGCATCATCGCGTGATAGGGCACGAAGTCACGCACCGACGGGTCGCTGCGCAGCGCCCGCGGCACGCAACTCACGAGCCGGGCGGCAGTCGATGAGTCGGCACTGGCAAACAGCGTCACGTCGTGACCCAGCCTGACCAGTTCATTGGTGAGATACGCCACGACACGTTCGGTGCCGCCGTAGTGCCTGGGCGGGCAGGATTCCTGAAGCGGGGCAATTTGAGCGATTTTCATTGGCAGGATATGCGCGCTGCTGAAAAGTTTGACCACCGGTTGCAGGACTGCTTGGTTCCCGCCTCCGCGCGATTTGCGCTGGACCACCCGATCACGCTGGAAGGTCCTGCGCCGGTGTACCCGTCCCATGGTGGTCGCGGCTGCCTTGAGCGCCGCGTGCCTTGTGAGCAGGCCAAGCCTGGCTGCCGCTTGCGCCACCTTTACCCGCGTCTTGCGGGCAGTACCGTGCCGCGCCGCAACAAAAACGGTCCCACAGCCCAGGTGCCGTTTCCGCGATCTATCTCAGGCTTGAAACCCATCGCTGCAAACGCCATGCCCGCCATCCGCGCGGATTGCTATGCTAGGAATCGTCCACTTCGAATCCTGTTGCGCAACCGCAGAGAGGAGCCCGTGTCCGACCAACCCTACAGCCCAACGGCACGCAAGACCGCAGCTCATGATTCGACCTCCGGCTGGCTGCGCTGGCTGCCGGGCCTGCAGATGCTGCGCACGTACGAGCTTGGCTGGCTGCCGCGCGACCTGGCGGCGGGACTGGTGCTCACGACCATGCTGGTGCCGGTCGGCATCGCCTATGCCGAAGCATCGGGCGTGCCGGGCATCTACGGCCTGTACGCCACCATCGTCCCGCTGCTCGCGTACGCGCTGTTCGGCCCGAGCCGCATCCTGGTACTGGGTCCCGACTCCGCGCTGGCGGCGCCGATCCTGGCCGTGGTGGTCCAGCTTTCCGGCGGCGACCCGGCACGCGCCATCACTATCGCGAGCATGATGGCAGTGGTATCGGGGCTGGTCTGTATCGTTGTCGGCCTGTTGCGGCTCGGCTTCATTACCGAACTGCTGTCCAAGCCGATTCGCTATGGCTACATGAACGGCATCGCGTTCACCGTGCTGGTCAGCCAGTTGCCCAAGCTGTTTGGCATTTCGATCGAAGATGCCGGGCCGTTGCGGGAATTGTGGAGCCTGGGCAATGCCATCCTTGACGGCAAGCCCAACTGGTACAGCGTGGCGGTGGGCGGCGCGAGCCTGGTACTGATCCTGCTGCTGAAGCGGTTCGAGCGCGTGCCCGGCGTGCTGATCGCGGTCGTGCTGGCAACGCTCAGCGTGAGCCTGTTCGGTCTCGATGCGCACGGGGTCAAGGTGCTCGGCAAGATGCCGCAAGGCCTGCCCGGCTTCGCCCTGCCGTGGCTCAGCGGCGTCGACCTGACCCAGATCGTGCTGGGCGGCTGCGCGGTTGCGCTGGTGGCGTTCGCCGATACCAGCGTGCTGTCGCGCACCTACGCCGCGCGCCTGAAGTACCCGGTCGACCCGAACCAGGAAATGGTCGGACTGGGCGCCGCCAACCTGGCCGCCGGGCTGTTCCAGGGATTTCCGATCAGCAGCAGCGCGTCGCGCACGCCGGTGGCCGAGGCCGCGGGTGCGCGCACGCAGCTCACCGGCGTGGTCGGCGCGCTGGCCGTGGCGGCGCTGCTGCTGTTTGCACCGGACCTGATGCGCCACCTGCCCAACAGCGCGCTGGCCGCGGTCGTCATCGCGGCGGCGCTCGGCCTGTTCGAGTTTACCGACCTTCGGCGGATCTACCGCATCCAGCAGTGGGAGTTCTGGCTGTCAATGGCCTGCTTTGCCGGCGTCGCGGTCTTTGGCGCGGTGCCGGGCATCTGCCTGGCCGTGGTCATTGCCATCATCGAGTTCCTGTGGGACGGCTGGCGCCCGCACTACGCGGTGCTCGGGCGGGCCGACGGCGTGCGTGGCTATCACGACGTGGAGCGCTACCCGAACGCGCGCCGCGTGCCGGGCCTGGTGCTGTTCCGCTGGGATGCGCCACTGTTCTTCGCGAATGCCGAACTGTTCCAGGAATGCGTGCTGCGCGCCGTCGATGCCTCGCCCACGGCGGTGCGGCGCGTGGTGGTGGCGGCCGAGCCGGTGACCAGCGTCGACGTGACCTCGGCGGACATGCTGCGCGAACTCGACAAGGCCCTGGACGAGCGCGGAATCGAGCTGCACTTCGCGGAGATGAAGGACCCCGTCAAGGACAAGCTCAAGCGCTTTGAACTGTTCGACAAACTGGGGAAGGATGCTTTTCATCCAACGGTGGGCGCAGCGGTGGATGACTACCTGGGCGACTTCAACGTGGACTGGAAGGCGTGAGAGCGCATTTGGGAGCGCGCTGTCAAAAAGAAGGGATCTTCGCCAGATTGCACCCCCACCCAAACCCTCCAATCCGGCGAAGCACCCAAAAAAAACCGGCCTGCCATCCCACTTGGCAGGCCGGCGCATGACCACCTCAGCGCATCAGCGTAAAGCTCACCCGCCCTGCTTCACACAATCGACGAAGTAAGCCTTCTGGCCATCGACCTCTTCCAGCACCAGCCCGTGCACGTCGGTCTCGAAGCCCGGGAAGAGCTTGTTGAATTCGCGCGCGAACTTCAGGTATTGGACGATGGTGCGGTTGAAGCGCTCGCCCGGGATCAGCAGCGGGATGCCCGGCGGATACGGCGTCAGCAGGATGGCGGTGACGCGGCCCTCGAGCTCGTCCACCGGCACGCGTTCAATCTCGCGGTGTGCCATCATCGCCCACGCATCCGAAGGCTTCATCGCCGGCTCCATGTCCGACAGGTACATCTCGGTGGTCACGCGCGCCACGTCGTTGGCCTTGTAGACGCTATGCACGGCATCGCACAAGTCGCGCAGGCCCATGCGCTCGTACTGCGGGTGCTTGCCGACGAACTCTGGCAGCACGCGCCACAGCGGCTGGTTCTGGTCGTAGTCGTCCTTGAACTGCTGCAGCTCGGTCACCAGCGAGTTCCAGCGGCCCTTGGTGATGCCGATGGTGAACATGATGAAGAACGAGTACAGGCCCGTCTTCTCGATGATGATGCCGTGCTCGGCCAGGTACTTGGTGACGATGGCTGCCGGGATGCCGCGGTCGCTGAACTCGCCGTCCACGTCCAGGCCCGGAGTGATGATGGTGGCCTTGATCGGGTCTAGCAGGTTGAAGCCGTCGGCCAGGTCGCCGAAGCCGTGCCAGCGCTCGTTGGCCTTGAGCATCCACTCTTCGCGCTCGGGCATGCCCTCTTCGTTGAGCGTGTCGGGCCCCCAGACCTTGAACCACCAGTCGCCGTTGTTGCCGGCCTCGAAGTCGCCCTCGACCTTGCGCATGGCGCGGCGGAAGTCCAGCGCTTCCTGGATGCTTTCCTCCACCAGCGCGGTGCCGCCGGGAGCTTCCATCATCGCCGCGGCCACGTCGCACGACGCGATGATCGAATACTGCGGGCTGGTCGAGGTGTGCATCAGGTACGCCTCGTTGAAGCGGTAGCGGTCCAGCTTGCGCGTCTCGGAATCCTGCACGAGGATCTGCGAGGCCTGCGACAGGCCGGCCAGCAGCTTGTGCGTGGACTGCGTGGCGAACACCAGCGCGTCCTTGCTGCGCGGGCGGTTGCGGCCAATCGCATGCATGTCGTGATAGAACTCGTGGAACGCCGCGTGCGGCAGCCACGCTTCATCGAAATGCAGCGTGTCGATTTCCGAGGCGAGCATCTCCTTGATCTGCTCGGCGTTGTACAGCACGCCGTCATAGGTGCCCTGCGTGATCGTCAGGATGCGCGGCTTCTGGTTCTTCGCCTTGCTCGCGAACGGGTGATTGGCGATCTTCCTGCGGATAGTCTCCGGGTCGAACTCGCTCTTCGGGATCGGGCCGATGATGCCGTAGTGGTTGCGCGTGGGCATCAGGAAGACCGGGATCGCGCCCGTCATCATGATCGCATGCAGGATCGACTTGTGGCAGTTGCGGTCCACCACCACGATGTCGCCCGGCGCCACGTTGGCGTGCCACACCATCTTGTTCGACGTCGACGTGCCATTGGTCACGAAGAACATGTGGTCCGAGTTGAAGATGCGCGCGGCATTGCGCTCGGACGCCGCCACGGGGCCGGTGTGGTCGAGCAGCTGGCCGAGTTCGTCGACCGCATTGCAGACGTCGGCGCGCAGCATGTTCTCGCCGAAGAACTGGTGGAACACCTGGCCGACCGGGCTCTTCAGGAATGCCACACCGCCCGAGTGGCCCGGGCAGTGCCACGAGTACGACGAATCCTGCGCGTAGTCGATCAGCGCCTTGAAGAACGGCGGCGCCAGCGTGTCGAGGTAGACCTTGGCTTCGCGGATAATGTGGCGCGCCACGAATTCGGGGGTGTCCTCGAACATGTGGATGAAGCCGTGCAGCTCGCGCAGGATATCGTTCGGGATATGGCGCGAGGTGCGGGTCTCGCCGTACAGGAAGATCGGCAGGTCGGTGTTGCGGCGGCGTACTTCGTTGACGAAGGCGCGCAGCTTCTCGATGGCAGCCGCCTCGGGCTGGTCATCGGCGGTCACGAACTCGTCGTCATCGATCGACACGATAAAGGTCGACGCACGGCTGGACTGCTGCGCGAACGAGGTCAGGTCGCCATAGCTGGTCAGGCCCATGACCTCCATGCCTTCTTTCTCGATCGCCTCGGCCAGCGCGCGGATGCCCGAGCCGGAGATGTTCTCGGAGCGAAAGTCTTCGTCAATGATGATGACGGGAAAGCGGAATTTCATCGGGCATCCTTGATGGGAAAGCAGGACATAAAGGACTGAGCCACATGGCCGGCAGGGGTTCCCCTGCGACGGCGACATGTGGCTCTCACGTCAGGTCTTGGCGCCCGCGCGTCTAGTGCGAGCCGTCCGTTCCGGCAAACGCCGGCATTGTAATGCGCTCAGGTCTTCGGCAGTGTGACACCGTGCTGGCCCTGGTACTTGCCGCCCCGGTCGGCGTACGAGGTCTCGCAGACTTCGTCGCTCTCGAAGAACAGCACCTGGGCGCAGCCTTCGCCGGCGTAGATCTTGGCGGGCAGCGGCGTGGTGTTGGAGAACTCCAACGTCACATAGCCTTCCCACTCGGGCTCGAAGGGCGTCACATTGACGATGATGCCGCAGCGGGCATACGTACTCTTGCCCAGGCAGATGGTCAACACGCTGCGCGGAATGCGGAAGTACTCCATCGTGCGCGCCAGCGCGAACGAGTTCGGCGGGATGATGCAGACGTCACCCTTGAAGTCCACGAAGGACTTCTCGTCGAAGTTCTTCGGGTCGACGATGGTGCTGTTGATATTGGTGAAGATCTTGAATTCGTCGGCACAGCGGATGTCGTAGCCGTAGCTCGACGTACCGTACGACACGATCTTGCGCCCGTCAGCCTCCCGCACCTGGCCGGGTTCGAACGGCTCGATCATGCCGTGCTGCTCCGCCATGCGGCGGATCCACTTGTCGGATTTGATGCTCATAGGGTCGGGAGGGGTAAACGCTTAGGCAGAGTGCGCCGAATTGTACAACCAATCCGCCCCGATGCCGGGCCAATTGAAGTGCTGCCTACGCAACAACTTCCTCGGCCAGGCGGTGTTGAAAGCGCTCTTTCCCCGTGTATAGCAAGAAGTGCTTGCCCGTACACCTGGCAAACAGGGTCAGGTTGACGCGCTGCGCCATCTGATAGCCCATCTGCGTCACGCCCGAGCGCGACAGCAGGAAAGGGATACCCATCTGCGCGCCCTTGATCACCATTTCGGAGGTCAGGCGGCCGGTGGTGTAGAACACCTTGTCGTCGCCGCTTATGTCTTCCAGCCACATGCGCCCGGCGATCGCGTCCACGGCGTTGTGGCGGCCCACGTCCTCCACGAACATCAGCAGTTCGCTGCCGCGGAACAGCGCACAGCCATGTACCGAGCCGGCCTGCTTGTACACCGATTGCTGCAGGCGGATGGTGTCGATGATGGCGTACAGGGTGTCCTGGTCGAGCATGGCGCCGACGGGCAGCCGGATATTGTCGATCTCGTCGAGCAGTGAGCCGAATACCGTGCCCTGCCCGCAGCCGGTCGTCACCACGCGGCGCGCGGTGCGTTCCTCGATGCGGTCAACGCCCGTCCTGGTCGTCACGGCTGCCGATTCGGTTTCCCAGTCGACCTGCACGGCGGCGATGTCCTCGATCGATTCCACCAGCCGCTGGTTGCGCAGGTAGCCAAGCACGAGGTGCTCGGGCGCGCCACCCAGCGTCATCAGCGTGACCAGTTCGCGCTTGTCGAGATAGACCGTCAGCGGGCGCTCCCCGGGCAGGTACGCGGGGCGGGCGCGCCCGAGCTCGTCGACGACTTCCACTTCTTCGATCAGGGGAACGGCCGCGTGGGTAAGTTCGGGACGCAGAGGCATGGGGGGCGAGATCGGGGCTGCTCAGGTTTGCCCCATACGCCAGCCTGGCAAGCGATGGGGCCTGGATTACGGCGCCTTTGCAGGCGATTGTACTGCCGCCGAGGCGGCGGGGGCGGCTGGCGCCTCAGGCGGCACGAATGGCCCCGGATCCACGCAGGCGGCGGTCTGCACAGGGGCGTGAGTTTCCTTGCCGCCGGCCTTCATGTCGCTGTAGTAGCGTGCCGCGGTCTTGTCCTGGGACTTGCACAGCTGGAAGGCCGCGACCTTGTCGGCCCAGGCCGACTTCGCCTTGGTCTCCTCGGCCTTGGCCTTCTGCGCATCGGTCGGCGGCGGCAGCTTGGCCAGCGTGGCCTGGGTTGCGACGGCGCCGGCGGCCAGCGCAACCAGCATCAGGAAGCGTTTCATGGTCGGTATCCGTGAAGGAGCGTCAATGTCCGTACCTCAGGCCTCGCCCGGATTGCGCCGGCGGGCAGCACCGGCATCCGGCGTCGGCGAGCGCTGGGCCGGGATCTTGCCAGCCTTGATATCGTCGTACCAATGCTCGTGATGCTCCCTGGCCCAGGCCTCGTCGACCCAGCCGTCGCGCATGGCACGGTAGGCGCCTTCCATGCCGATGGTGCCCATGTAGATGTGGCCAAGCGACATCGCGATCATCAGCACGGCGGCAATGCCGTGGATCACGTTGGCGATCTGCATGGTGGCGCGGTAGTAATCGAGCCCCGGCACGATCATGTCGAGCACCCACCCGGACGCGGACAGCACCAGCCCGAAGATCACCAGCCCGCCCCAGAACCACATCTTCTCGCCTGCATTGAAGCGGCCGCTCGGCACGTGCTTGCCGCTGGCCAGGCCGCCGAGGCTGGTTATCCAGTCGAGGTCGTCACGGCTGGGCAGGTTGCTGCGCACAAAGATCACGAAGGCAACGACGATCGACAGCGTGAACACGGGGCCCGCCAGGTTATGGATGTTCTTCAGCAGGTAGCTGAGCCAGCCGAACAGCGTATGCCCCATCACCGGCAGCAGGAAATGCTTGCCGAACAGCATCACGATGCCCGACACCGCCAGCAGCACGAACGAGATCGCCATGGTCCAGTGGACGATGCGCTCGAACGGCGTGAAGCGTTCGATCATGCGGCCGGTGCGCGGCTCGCGCAGCGGGATGGTGCCGCGCCAGAGGAAGAAGCCCAGGATCGCCAATGGCACCACGACCAGCAGCCAGCCGCCCCACACGGTGATCACGCCATTGCGGAACAGGCGCCACTGCTGCCCGGTACGCTGGATCAGCACGCCGGCTTCCTTGGCCGGCAGGCTGCTGTAGTGGGCCTGGTCGGAATTGACCTCCCGCCAGACCGGCGCGTTATTGCCCGGCTGCGTCACAGTGCGTTCCTGCTGCGACCTGGCTTCGTTGGCAACGTCGCGGCGCGGCACGTTGAAAATGTTCTCCGAGGCAATGCCGGCGAACGGCTGCACCGGATGCGTGGCCGGGTTGTTCGCGTCCGCGGCCTGCATGGACTGGGCGGCCGGCGGCGCCGAGGCCGGCGCCTGCGCCTGCGCAACAGCGGCGCCGCCGCTTGTGAACGTCAGCATGGCCAGCGCGCCTGCGGCAAGCCAGGCACGCCAGGGGCACCTAATCTGCGTGGGCCTCATATGCGCTCCTTTGGGTCACCCCGCCTTGCCTGCGACGCAGTCATGGCGTGCGGTTGTATTCGTTCTGCAGCTGGTTGCGCTGGCGGATCTGGTTGTCCCAGGTGGTCTTGTCACCAGCTGTCCAACCCTTGACGACAAACGGGTCGTCCGGCGCGCCCTGGTAGGCCGGCGCATCCGACTTCTTGTGCGAGGCCGTCGCGGTCTGGGCCTTTTCGCCACAGCCCGCGAGCAGCAGGCTGGCCACGGCCAGCATGGCGGCCATCGGAATGTGCGTCATGACGGTTGCCCTCCGTTGCCCGCGGCGGGGGCCGGGTTGGCCGGCGCCGCCGGTGCTGCAGGCGCCTGCTGCGCACCGCCCTTGGTCCCGTATGCGGTGCCCCAGCCGAACACATCGCCGCCCTTGCCGCGCTTGATCACGCGGTTGCGCAGGATGTCGGCGATCACGTCGCCGTCGCCGCCGAGCAGCGCCTTGGTCGAGCACATTTCCGCGCACAGCGGCAGCTTGCCTTCGGCCAGCCGGTTGCGGCCGTACTTCTCGAATTCGGCCTCCGAGCCGTTCTTCTCGGGTCCGCCCGCGCAGAAGGTGCACTTGTCCATCTTGCCGCGCACGCCGAAGGTGCCCGTGGACGGGAACTGCGGCGCGCCGAACGGGCACGCGTAAGAGCAGTAGCCGCAGCCGATGCAGACGTCCTTGTCGTGCAGCACCACGCCATCCTCGGTGCGGTAGAAGCAGTCGACCGGGCAGACCGCCATGCAGGGGGCGTCCGAGCAGTGCATGCAGGCCACGGAGATCGATTTCTCCGCGCCGACCATGCCGTCGTTGATGGTGACCACGCGGCGCCGGTTCACGCCCCACGGCACCTCGTGCTCGTTCTTGCAGGCAGTGACGCAGCTGTTGCACTCGATGCAGCGTTCGGCGTCACAGATAAATTTCATGCGTGCCATGATGTCATCCTGCCCTTATGCAAAGCGTTCGATCTGGCAGATCGTGGTCTTGGTTTCCTGCATCATCGTGACCGAGTCGTACCCATACGTGGTGGCCGTGTTGACGGCCTCGCCGCGCACGACCGGCATCGCGCCGTCGGGGTAGTACTCCTTCAGGTCCTTGCCCTGCCACCAGCCCGAGAAGTGGAACGGGATGAAGGCCGTATCGGGGCCGACGCGCTCCGTCACCAGCGCACGTACCTTGATGCGGGCGCCGGTCGGCGTCTTGACCCAGCAGAAGTCGCCGTTGCGGATGCCGCGGTCGGAGGCGGCGCGCGGGTTGATCTCGACGAAGTTCTCCTGCTGCAGTTCGGCCAGCCACGGGTTCGAACGGGTTTCCTCGCCGCCGCCCTCGTACTCCACCAGGCGGCCTGACGTCAGGATGATCGGGAACTTCTCGTAGATCTTGTTCTCGACGTTGCGCTGCTGCACGGTCTTGTACAGCGTGGGCAGGCGCCAGAACGCCATCTTGTCGTCGTGGGTCGGATACTTCGCGACCATGTCGGGCCGTGTGGAATACAGCGGCTCGCGGTGCTGCGGAATCGGGTCCGGGAAGTTCCACACCACGGCACGCGCCTTGGCATTGCCGAACGGGTGGCAGCCATGCACCTTGAGCACCACGCGCTGGATGCCGCCCGAGAGGTCGGTCTTCCAGTTCTTGCCTTCGGCGGCCTTCTTCTCGTCGTCGGTCAGGTCGTCCCACCAGCCCAGCTTCTTGAGCAGCACGTGGTCGAACTCGGGATAGCCCGTGGTGATCTCGGCCCCCTTCGAGTATGAACCGTCCTCGGCCAGCAGGTTGACGCCATCGCGCTCCACGCCGAAGTTCGCGCGGAAGTTGCCGCCGCCATCCATCACATGCTTGCTGGTGTCGTACAGGTTCGGCGAGCCAGGGTGCTTGAGTTCCGGATTGCCGTAGCACGGCCATGGCAGGCCGAAGTAGTCGCCGGTCAGGTCGTAGCCGGTCGCGGCATCCTTGCCGCCGCTGCAGCGCAACGTCTTCACGTCGAACATCTGCATATTGCGCATATGCGCCTTGAGGCGTTCGGGCGACTGGCCGGTGTAGCCGATGGTCCAGTTGCTGCGGTTGATCTCGCGCAGGATCGACTCGGTCTCCGGCTCCATCCAGGTACGGCCGGCGCGCTTGACCTCGATCATCTTGTAGTTCTTCGACAGCTCCTTGCCAAAGCCGAGCTTGTCGGCAAAGGCCTGCATGATGGTCTGGTCGGGCATCGACTCGAACAGCGGCTCGATGACCTTCTCGCGCCATTGCAGCGAACGGTTGGAGGCCGTGCAGGAGCCCGAGGTTTCGAACTGCGTGCAGGCCGGCAAAAGGTAGACCGCGCGGTTCGGATTGACCTTGTCGCCTTCGGGCGGCGGCATGTTGGCCATGGCCGCGGTGGCGGACGGATACGGGTCGACCACGACCAGCAGGTCGAGCTTGTCCATGGCCTTCTTCATTTCCAGGCCGCGCGTCTGCGAGTTCGGCGCATGGCCCCAGAAGAACACGCCGCGCACGTTGTTGTCCTGGTCGATCAGCTCGTTCTTCTCGGTGACCATGTCGATCCAGCGCGACACGGTCGAGCCGGACTTCTCCATCATCGCCTGCGACACGAACTGCTTCTTGATCCATTCGTAGTCGACGCCCCACACCGCCGCATAGTGCTTCCACGCGCCCGTGGCCAGGCCGTAGTAGCCGGGCAGCGAATCCGGGTTGGGCCCGACGTCGGTGGCGCCCTGCACGTTGTCATGGCCGCGGAAGATGTTGGCACCGCCGCCGGAGACACCGATATTGCCGAGCGCGAGCTGCACGATGCACGAGGCGCGCACGATCGCGTTGCCGATCGTGTGCTGGGTCTGCCCCATGCACCAGACCAGCGTGCTGGGCCGGTTCTTCGCCATGATCTCGGCCACCATCTTCACCTGTGCCTCGGGCACGCCGCAGACTTCCTCGACCTTGTCGGGCGCCCACTTGGCCAGGATCTCCTCCTTGACCTTGTCCATGCCATAGACACGGTCGTGCAGGAACTTCTGGTCCTCCCAGCCATTCTGGAAGACGTGGTACAGCACGCCGAACAGGAAGGCGATATCGGTGCCCGAGCGAATGCGCACATAGTGGTCCGCCTTGGCAGCGGTGCGCGTATAGCGCGGATCCACCACGATCACCTTGCAGCCGTTCTCCTTCGCGTGCAGCAGGTGCAGCATCGACACCGGGTGCGCCTCGGCCGCGTTGGAGCCGATATAAAGAGCCGCCTTCGCGTTCTGCATATCGTTGTACGAGTTGGTCATCGCCCCGTAGCCCCAGGTATTCGCCACGCCTGCCACGGTGGTGGAGTGGCAGATGCGCGCCTGGTGGTCGGTGTTGTTGGTGCCGAAGAACGACACCCATTTGCGCATCAGGTAGGCCTGCTCGTTGCTGTGCTTGGACGAGCCGATGAAGAACATCGAATCCGGCCCGGTCTGCTGGCGGATCTCCTTCATCTTGGCGGTGATCTCGTCGAGCGCCTGGTCCCAGCTGATGCGCTGGTACTTGCCGTTGACCAGCTTCATCGGGTACTTCAGGCGATATTCGCCGTGGCCATGCTCGCGCAGCGCGGCGCCCTTGGCGCAGTGCGCGCCCATATTGATGGGCGAGTCGAACACCGGCTCCTGCCGCACCCATACGCCGTTCTGCACCACGGCATCGACGGCGCAGCCCACCGAGCAATGGCCGCACACGGTACGCTTCACGACAATGCCGCCCTTGCCTTCCGCGGCCGCGACGGTCTTGTCATCGGCGGCGTCGGCCTTGCGCAGCAGCGCCAGTTGCGAAGCGGCCAGCCCCACCCCGACGCCGATGCCGGAACGCTTGAGGAAACTGCGCCGGTCCATGGTCGGCATGGCACCGGCAAGGCCCGCGGCGAGCCGCGTGGAAAGCCGGCCGGATCCGGCAGTTGCGCTGGCCTGCGCCAGACCGTCAGCGAGCCGGGTCGATGCGCCCTGCGCCGCGCGTTTGCGGGTCAAGATCATGTCTCACCTCAGCAGAGGAAAGCAGGCATCCAGCAGATGCGGAGTAGGCGGGGCCGCGCATGCCGGCCCGCCGGCATGCTCACACCAGCGTGGTGCGGTAGTACTTGCGAATGTGTTCGGAAACGCGATAGCCCTTGCTGTCCGACGGTACGTCGGCGGGCTCGGGAATGACGGCACTCCCGACGGGCGCGGCAGGACCGCGCGCGGTCAGCGACGCTGCGCCGGCGGCCGCAGCGACAACTCCAGCGCCCGCGAGAAACGTGCGGCGTGCGACCCTGGGTTGCTTCTCTCTCATGTAAGGCACTCCTCGGTTCGGCGTTGGCGCGCCGATGATTCAGCCGTTATGCGTTCTTATGCATATTCTAGGTGCAACCTGGCTGAAAGACCATGCCGATCCCGGGTTAATCCCTATATGCGAGGGCGATGTATTCAATGCATCTCGAGTGCCACGGCCTCGACCTCCGCGAAGGCCTGCATCAGTCCGGCAACGCTGCGATAGAAGCGCGCTTGTGGATGGCTGCTTAGTGCATCGCACAATTTTCCGATCCAGGGCTGCATGTGCCGCGCGTAGAAGCGCTGCTGTTCGCCCAGATTGGAAATGGCGATATCCTCGCCGGCAACCAGGAAGCGCATCACCTCGCACAGCGTCGCCACGTGGTCCTCGGTCTCGCTGACATCGTCATGCCGCACCAGCCCGTAGCGGTCCAGGTCATCGCGCAAGGCCACCAGCGGGCGTTCGTTCAGGAAGCCGGTCAGGTAGTAGGACCCATACAGGAAGACCTCCTGGCGGCCCACACCTAGGAACAGTTCACGGTACTCGTCAGCCGCCTCGGCCTCGGTCGTGGCCGATGCCGCATTGCACAAGATATTCCATGCTCGACCCAATACCGTGTCCGAATCGTCGTCCGGTGCGCGGTTGGCAGCGATGTGATGAAGCAGCGCCGCGTCCGGCGCCCGGTAGAACAGCGTGGCCAGGAGACCATAAAGATCGGCACGGGCAATGTCCTCGGCATCGTCGGCGTGCGCAGGGGGTGTCAGCTGGATGGGCTGGAAATCTGTCATATCGTGATGTTCCTTGTCTGGGCGGAAGCGCTTACCGCAGCGTGGCACCGCTGACCGCTCCTGGATCGCGCTCCATCATGTCGATCACGCGGCAATCGGGGCACATCTTCAGGCGCTCGGCGGCAGCACCGGCAAAGGCGGGGTGCCCGGCCAGGCGGACCAGCATCGACTCCACCATCTGCGCGGTGCCGAACGGCTTGCCACAGCGCACGCAATGGAACGGCTGCGACTCGTTGAGCGTGACGGTGCGCCGCGCCGCATCACCGGCCAGCAGGCGCGGGACGAGCGTGATCGCGTTCTCGGGGCAGGTCTTCTCGCACAGGCCACATTGCACGCAGTTGCGCTCGAGAAAGCCAAGCACCGGGCGCTCCGGATTGTCGCGCAGCGCCTGGGTCGGGCACGCGCCCACGCAGGCCATGCAGAGCGTGCAGGCAGCGGTGTCCACCGCCACGGCCCCGATCGGCGCCGCCGCCGGAAGCGGCACGATGTCGGCCGGAACCGGCGCGTGGCGCGCGAGGTGGTCTAGCGCGAACTCGAGCATCTCGCGCTTGGCGGCCACGGCACCGAACGGCGCCGGCGGCAATTCGCGCAGCGCCGGGCGCAGCGCGGCAAGCCCCGCGTCCAGCGACGCGGCGTCGCCCGCCTCGACCAGGGACACCGCGCCACCGTCGTAGCCGAGCCCGGCCAGCAGCGACCGGGCGACATCGACCTGCCCGATCAGCGCAGTGCGGTACTGCGGCGCCTCGTCACCGATCAGCAGCACCGCCACACGCGCCGCGCCCCAGCACAGCGCCGCAAGCCAGAGCTCCAGCCCCGCGGCGGCCGGATGAAACAGCGGCACCGGCATCACGTTCGGAGGTATGCCTTGCGCCTGTCCGGCACGCGCCGCGCGGCCAAGGGCCAGGATGGCCGGCGTGCCGGAGGCATCGCCGTGCAGCAACACCACGGCGTCGCGTCCGCCCGCCGAGCGGTAGGCCGACAGCAGCGTGCGCAAGCGCATGCCCAGCATCTCCGGGCCCGGATAGGCATAGCTGATCGCCCCGCTCGGGCAAACCGTGGTACACGCGCCGCAGCCCATGCAGAGATTGGGCGTGACCTCGATGCGTCCCTTGCCGTCATGCCACTGCGAGCGGATCGCCTGCGTCGAGCAGATGTCGATGCAGGCGGTGCACCCCGTGGTCTGGTTGCGGCCGTGGGCGCACAGGCTTTCCTTGTAGCGGAAGAATTTCGGCTTCTCGAACTCGCCGACGAGCTGTGTCAGGGCCAGTGCCTGTTGCTGCTGGCGCAGCGCATCAGCGCCGGCATGCAGGTAGCCTTGCGGCGGCTGGTGCATGGTGAAGGCCGGCGCGTCGTTGAGATCGAAGACCAGGTCGAAACGTGCCTCGGCGGTTGCTGCCGGCCGATCGAAATCAATCGCGGCAGCCGCGCCGCATGCCCGCACGCAATCGCGGTGCGCGCGGCAACGGTCCATGTCGATCTGGTAGCTGAAGTCGATCGCCTGTTCCGGGCAGGCTTCGATGCAGGCATTGCATCGCGTGCAGAGATCCAGATCGATGGGATTGCTGCGGCCCGCACCGGTCTCCCAGGTCGCGGCAAACGCGCCGAGCCAGCCGGTCAACGCTTGCAGCGTGCCGCTGTGTACGGGGTAGGCCCGCTGCGCGGGAACAATTCCGGGCGCCACACGGCGATGTGGCGCAGTACCGGCGGGCAGCAGCACGGTGACTTCCAGCGACATGGCCGCAAGCCGCTCGGCCCAGGGCAAGGCACGGTCGGCGGGCCCCATCACGAGCACGGTGCCTTCGGAGCGGTAGTCCACCACCGGCACGGGCTCCGGCTCCGGCAGTGCGGCCACGGCCAGCAATGCCGCGATCTTGGCGTTGGCGGTCCTGGGATCGCGCTTCGCGCCCTGGGACCAGCCTCCGGTCTCGCGGATGTTCACGAAACGCACGGGAGCGATCACCACGGTGCGGCCATCGGTGCCGCGCGCGGCCTCGGCCGCGATCTCCGCGAACAGGTGCTGCTCTTGCGTGCAGGCGACGATCACGTCATCGGTACCATCGAGCGCGGCGGTGAAATCACCGATTTCCCTGCGGCACAGCAGGCGGTGTACCTTCAGCGGCGTCCCACTGGCTTGCGACAGCGCCGCCCCGTCAAGCGGCATGGTGTCATTGCAATTGCAGATCAGCGTCGGCATGGCGAATGCGGCTGACCGGCCCGGGCGCCCTTTCTTGCGAGAGTCTGCAGGCCGGGAATTTGTGAGGGAGTCCTATTGTAGGACCGGTGTATGCGGGAAGCTACGCGTGTTTGTCCGGGTACGGCTCAGTCACATGGGCGGGTGCTTCGGGCACCCCGGCATCGTCCTGTCCTTCGTCGGACAAGGCCGGCGCAGCCTGCGCGGCGCCTTCCGGCAACGCCGCCGACTCCGTCGGCTCCGGTGCATCCGCGGGGTCGAATAACCCCAGCGCCTCGGACTGCCGCAGGCGACGCAACACATCCAATGGAATGGGGTCCGGCTTGCCGTAGTCGTCGATGTAAGTGTCGAGCCCGTCCATCACATTGAAGTGCGGGTCGGCAAACAAGGTCTTGAGCGCGGCGCGCTTGACGCCTTCATCCACGCCGCGCGCGACAAAGCGCGCGATATTGTCACCCGGCCGAAGCCGCGCCACGTCCGCCATGGTGGGAAAGTCGACCGGCGCTTCTGCGGCCGTTGCAGGAGCCTGAGCACCGGTTGCCGGCAACGGTGCGGGAGGAACGGGATCGGGAACCGGCGCCTCGTCCGGCACGGTACCGCCGTCCCGCACCGTAGCCTTGCGGCGCGACCAGCGTGACAGGAAGGACGAGTCGCTCATGGCTGGCAGCCGTCAGTAGCGTGCGCGATCCTGCGGCGCCTTGAACGACTCGGGCCGGCGGCGCTGCTTGGGTTCGGGACGATAGTTCTGGTCGACGTAGGCCTGCAGCCATTCGCGCTGGTCGGCGGCAAGCGGCACGTTCTCGACGGTTTCGCCGGCATCGAGCCAGCGCCCCGCCTCGTTGTAGGACAGGGAGACGGTGACGGGCACCGGCCGCGCCTCGTCCGCGGGAACATCTTCCTGCATGCGCCAGTGCACGAACCAGCAGGGCTGCGTCGAGGTGAGGTTGAGGTAGTAGCCTTCGCCCTGGTCATGGAACAGCACGACCTCGAAGCCCGGATAGAGCCAGCGCGCGCCGTGCTCGTCCTGTGCCAGGCACATGGGGGCGGTGCCGAACTCGCCCAGGTCCGGCCAGACCGCGTCGAGCTCCCATTTCCAGGGCTGCCAGCGGCTCGCCAGCGCCACCTTGCGCATGACCACCGCCATCGTGACGGCGGGGCGGGCTTGCGGCGCGGGCGTGTCCATGGCGTTGGCCTCAGGTGTTCTGCACCACGATGCTGGGGAACTTGCTGGTCATGTCGCGCGCCTTGTCGGCCACCTTGATGGCCACCTTGCGTGCGATGCCGCGATACAGTTCCGCCACTGGGCTGTCGGGATCGGAAACCACGGTCGGACGGCCCGAATCCGCCTGCTCGCGGATCGACAGGTTCAGCGGCAGGCTGCCCAGCAGCTCGACGCCGTAGTCGGCGCACATCTTCTCGCCGCCGCCGTGACCGAAGATGTGCTCGACATGGCCGCAGTTCGGGCAGCAGTACACCGCCATGTTCTCGACGATGCCAAGGATGGGGATGCCCACCTTCTCGAACATCTTCAGGCCCTTCTTGGCGTCCAGCAGCGCGATGTCCTGCGGCGTGGTCACGATCACCGCGCCGGTCACGGGCACCTTCTGCGACAGCGTGAGCTGGATGTCGCCCGTGCCGGGCGGCATGTCGACGATCAGGTAATCGAGGTCGTGCCAGTTGGTCTGGCGCAGCAGCTGCTCCAGGGCCGACGTGACCATCGGGCCGCGCCATACCATCGGGTTGTCCTGCTCGATCAGGAAACCGATCGAGTTGGCCTGCACGCCGTGGCCTTCCAGCGGCTCCATGGTCTGGCCGTCGGACGATTCGGGACGGCCGTCGATGCCCAGCATCATCGGCAGGCTGGGACCATAGATGTCCGCGTCGAGCATGCCGACGCGCGCGCCTTCCGCCGCCAGGGCCAGCGCCAGGTTGACCGCCGTGGTGGATTTGCCGACACCGCCCTTGCCCGAAGCGACGGCGATCACGTTCTTCACCCCCGGCAGCAGCTTGACACCGCGCTGCACCGCATGGGCGACGATCTTCATGCTGACGCTGACGCTCACGTTGCTGACGCCGGGCAATTGCCGCACCGCAGCAACGACCAGCTTGCGGATCGGATCGAACTGGCTCTTACCCGGATAACCGAGTTCCACCTCCAGCGATACTTCGCCGCCGTCGACGCGAATGTTCCTGGCCGAGCGGGTGGACACCAGGTCCTTGCCCGTGTTGGGGTCGATCACCGTGCGCAGGACTTCCGTGACCTGTTCAGTGCTGAGGCTCAAGACAAACTCCGCTTTTATGTAGAGGGTGGGGACGGGCTAATGTATCAAAGTATGAAGCAGCGGCCATCAGGACCGCGAATTGGCGTACAAGCCCTTGCCTGCCTTATGGGATTACAGACATTTACAAATCTCACAAGCTTGCACTTGTGCGCGCGCCGCCATATCCATATTGTAGTGCCCCAGTGTTGCATAGGGCCCCGCCCTGCCTGCTTGCCTGCGGCGCGACGGCATGGCACGTGCACTGGCCGCTACTAAACGGCGTTACCATCTGCGTTGCAGCAGCAAAAGAACTTCTACGGGAAACATCAGAAGGAGAAAGCATGAAATTCAAGTTCGCCACCGTCTCGCTCGCCGCGGCCACCTTGCTGGCCGCCGGCTGCGCCACCGAACAACAGACTCACACGGCCGTCGGGACCGGCGTGGGTGCTGCAGTGGGTGCGGGACTGGGCAATCTGATCGGCGGCAACACCACTGGCACGCTGGTCGGCGCGGCGGTGGGCGGTGCCATTGGCGGCGCCACCGGCTACAACTGGAACGCCATCCGCGGCAAGCTGAACAAGGACACGGCCGGCACCGGCACCCAGATCACCGAGCAGCCGGATGGCTCGCTCAAGGTCAATATCCCGAGCCAGGTCACCTTCGACACCGACAGCGCCACGATCAAGCCGTCGTTCCGCTCGGTACTCGACCAGGTGGCCCAGACGCTGGGCCAGCACCAGGACGTGAGCGCCAATGTCGTCGGCCATACCGACAGCACCGGCAACGCGCAATACAACATGCAGCTCTCGCAGCGCCGCGCCCAGAGCGTCGCCAGCTACCTGGGTGACCGCGGAGTCTCGCGCAACCGCCTGTCGGCCGAGGGCCGGGGCCAGACCCAACCGGTGGCGGACAACGCCACCGAGGCCGGCCGGACACAAAATCGCCGTGTCGAAATTTTTTTGAAACCAATTCAAGGGTGACCTAGTCATAGAGACAGGTACCGCTTGCCACCGTTGCTGGCTCGCGATGGGTGGCTGACCTCCCGGGCGGTGCCTGATTTCTCCTCCTTTTCCGTTGTGGAAAGCTGCGCCGGCTCTAACCGGCGCTTTTTTTTGGCTTCAGCAAAATGAGTGCCCGTTACGTCACTCAATGGGTTTCCGAGTTTTCACCTTGCGGCAATACCGGCCGCGCTCCGCGGTGCTTGCTAAAATAGCCCTTTCGCAGTTGGCGCCTGGCTCCGCCGCGGCTGCTGCTTCGATTGCTTCCCCCGTCATCCCCACCGGCTCTTTTCCATGACCGCACGTCGTATCCTCGTCACATCTGCCCTGCCATATGCCAACGGCCAGATTCATATCGGCCACCTGGTGGAATACATCCAGACCGACATCTGGGTGCGCTTCCAGCGCATGATGGGCAACGAGGTTTACTACGTCGGCGCCGACGACACCCACGGCACGCCGGTCATGTTGCGTGCCGAGAAGGAAGGCATTACGCCGAAGCAGCTGATCGACCGCGTCTGGACCGAGCACAAGCGCGACTTCGACAGCTTCCTGGTGTCGTTCGACAACTACTACAGCACCGACGCCGAGGAAAACCGCGAGCTGTGCGAGAAGATCTACCTGGCCTTGAAGGCCGACGACCTGATCGCCGAGCGCGAGGTCGAGCAGTTCTATGACCCGGTCAAGAACATGTTCCTGCCGGACCGCTTCATCAAGGGCGAGTGCCCGAAGTGCGGCGCCAAGGACCAGTACGGCGACTCGTGTGAGGTCTGCGGCACGACATACGTGCCGACCGACCTGAAGAACCCGTACTCGGTAGTCTCCGGCGCCACCCCGGTGCGCAAGTCGTCCACGCACTTCTTCTTCAAGCTGTCCGACCCGCGCTGCGAGACCTTCCTGCGCGAGTGGGTGGCCGACCTGGCGCAGCCCGAAGCCGCCAACAAGATGCAGGAATGGCTGGGCAGCGAAGGCGAAGCCTCGACCCTGTCCGACTGGGACATCTCGCGCGACGCGCCCTACTTCGGCTTCGAGATCCCGGGCGCGCCGGGCAAGTACTTCTACGTGTGGCTGGACGCGCCGATCGGCTACTACGCGAGCTTCAAGAACCTGGCCGAGAAGAAGGGCATCGACTTCGACGCCTGGGTCGGCCCGCACTCCACGGCCGAGCAGTACCACTTCATCGGCAAGGACATCCTGTACTTCCACACGCTGTTCTGGCCGGCCATGCTGCGCTTCTCGGGCTACCGCACGCCGACCAACGTGTTCGCGCACGGCTTCCTGACGGTGGACGGCGCCAAGATGAGCAAGTCGCGCGGCACCTTCATCACCGCGCAGAGCTATGTCGACACCGGCATGAACCCGGAATGGCTGCGCTACTACTTCGCCGCCAAGCTCAATGCGAGCATGGAAGACCTGGACCTGAACCTGGACGACTTCATCGCCCGGGTCAACAGCGACCTGATCGGCAAGTACGTCAACATCGCCAGCCGCGCCGCGGGCTTCCTTGTCAAGCGTTTCGAGGGCAAGGTCGACGAGGCCGCGCTGGCCCATCCGCTGCTGGAGCAGCTGCGCCAGGCCGCCCCGCAGATCGCCCACCTGTATGAAGCGCGCGAGTACAGCAAGGCGCTGCGCCAGGTGATGGAACTGACCGACGCCGTCAACGCTTTCGTCGATACCGAAAAGCCCTGGGAACTGGCCAAGGACGAGGCCAAGCGCCCGGCGCTGCACGCCGCGTGCTCGGTGTCGCTCGAAGCCTTCCGCCTGCTGACGGTCTATCTGAAGCCGGTGGTGCCGACGATGGCCGCTGGCGTGGAGCGATTCCTCAATGTCGAGCCGCTGGACTGGCGCGCCATCGACAAGCAGTTGTCGGCCGCGAGCCCGGTGCAGCCGTACCAGCACCTGATGACCCGTGTCGATGCGAAGCAGATCGACGCGCTGCTGGCAGCCAACCGCGAGTCCCTGCAGGCCACGGCGCCGGCCGCAGCCGCATCGGCCGCATCGATCGAGCCGATCGCCGACACCATCACGATCGACGACTTCGCCAAGATCGACCTGCGGGTCGCCAAGATCGTCGAATGCCAGAAGGTCGAAGGCTCCAGCAAGCTGCTGCAGCTCACGCTCGACCTTGGCGAGGGCCGCACGCGCAATGTGTTCTCGGGTATCCAGTCGGCCTACTCGCCGGAACAGCTCGTGGGCAAGCTGACCGTGGTGGTCGCCAACCTGGCGCCGCGCAAGATGAAGTTCGGCGTGTCGGAAGGGATGGTGCTGGCGGCTTCGGCGGCGGATGAGAAGGCCAATCCGGGGCTTTATATCCTGGAGCCGCATAGCGGCGCGGTGCCTGGCATGCGGATTGGCTGACCTTGCGGTACGGCAGCATGCAAAACGGCGGCGCCCTCGGGCAGCCGCCGTTTTTTTATCGCAGCAGGGCGATCACCCTCCCCCCATGCGGGAAGGATCGTCGCTTCGCGACGTCGTCGTAACCATGCCATCAGGATTGAAGTGCACATTGAAAAAGGCCTTCTCCTGCGACGACTCCCACCACCGGTAGCCCCACACCTCCTCCTTCTTCAGCGAAAACTTCTCGACCTTGGTCGGCTTGCCCAGCATGCGCCTGACCTGGTCCTGGTTCATGCCAGGCCGCACCCGGGTGAAATTTTCCGCGGTAAGTACCTGCTCGATGCGGGCGACCTTGCCGTCGGCATCGATCGTCACCATCCACGTGGTAGCTCCCTCCGGCCCACGTGGATATTCCAGCCGCCGCGCGCCGCTCTCTTCTTCCCAGGTGGTCTCCGGCTTGCCGGCCTGGCGCAGCACGTCAGCCTCGGTGGACTGCCCCGGCTCGATGCCCTTGAACAACTGGCTATCCGGCTTGACCGAGTTCCACGTTGCGCGAGCGGTGTCGCCGGCCTTCTTCATGGCTTCATCGACCTTCTGCTGGTCGCAGCCGAACAACGCGAGCAAGGAAGCGAACAGTCCCATGGCGGCAAGGCGTCGCGGCGACGCAAAAGTTGGCGGGTGACGGTCAGCGCTTGACCGGCTCTGCGGCGGCAGCCGATGCAGCCTGTGCCGCGCTTTCACTATCGGATTCCGGGTTGCCATCCTCCTGGCTCCTTCTGGTGCCGCTGCGATTCGAAGCCCCCGAGAACAGGATGCCCCAGTTGTCGAAGCGGCGGTTGAACAAAACCGACAGACCATTGATGGATCCGCCCTTGGCGATCAGCGACCAGCGGCGCGAGAACGCCCAGGTCAGCTTGACCACGTTGGAAGCCGACGTCAGGCTCTGCTCGTAACCGACCGAGAGCTTCTCGGTCACGGCCTTGCCCACGCTCACCACCTGCTGGTCATTCAGGCCGGCCGTGGACGGGCCGATGGAGAATTCGTCGAGGCCGAAATGCTGCACGACGCCCTTCCCCGCCTTGCCGCCGATCATGCCGAGCGCGGCACCACCCAGTGCCGCGCCGCCGAGCTGCTTCTGCTGGCCCGCCGCGGCGCTTTCCGCACCATAGCCGAACATCAGCCACGACAGCTTGTCTTCCTCCGGCACATTGGGCTCGGATACCAGCCGCACGCGCGGCAGTCGCACCGTGCCGGTCACCTCCACGCCGGCTTCGACTTCCTGGCCGCGGCGCATCGCGCGGATGAACATGTTCGGATTGTCGATCGGGCCGTTGAAGTTGAGGGTACCGCGTTCGATGTTCAGCTTGCGGCCGAAGGCCTCGTAGGTGCCCTCGGTCACGCGCACGGTGCCCGTGGCCTTCAGCGGCGAGAGCGGCTCGCTGCGCACCGTCATCTGCCCGGCCAGTTCGATATCTGCGCCGGCGCCGCGGAAGCGGAAGTCGTTGCCGAGATCCACCGTGACCTCGATCAGCGGGCTGAACTTGCTTGCGGGCTTGGTCTCCGGCGCCGGCGTGGCCGCCGTCTTCAGTTCGCGCTGGTCCTTGCGGCGCACCACCACGACGTCGTCGCCGAGCACCGGGGCTCCCGCCTTCGGCAAATCGAACAGGCCGCGGTCAACGCGGAACTTGCCGCGGATCACCATCTGGCGGTTTTCATTGCCGATGGTCGCGTTACCCGACAGGATCAGCGTGCGTTCGGGGCTGGCGAACAGCTGCAGCTTGTCGGCGACGATGCTGGCCGTCAGGTTCGGATCGGCTTCGCCCAGCTTGACGTTGCCGGTGGCGGTGACCTTGCCGTCGCCGCCGTGGAACACTACCTGCTTCAGTTCCACCGTGTTCTGATCCAGCACGATGCGAACGGTACCGTCGGTCAGACGGATGCCCAGGTCATACATCGTCAGCGCAATGCTGTCGCCGTCGACCGTGCCGGCCAGCACGGGCGCGCCGACCGTGCCGGAGAGCCGCAGCGCGGCCGCGAGCTTGCCTTCGAAGGCATACTGCGGCCCGCTCAGCGCTTCCAGAGACTTCAGCCGCGGCACATCGAGCCGCACCGTGCCGCCCAGCGTCGAGGCCGGCCCTACGGTGAGCAGGCCCTGGTCCGGCACCAGTCCCGCCGAGACATCGACCGCCACCTTGCCGATGCGCTCGGCCACGGTGCCCCCGCGCAGCGTGATGCGATTGCCGGCGATGTCGGCGCGCAGCGAGGTCTCGCCGAGCCCCAGCAACGTGAAGCCACGCCCCGCATTGACCGACATATCGCCGCTGCGGCGGCGGATTTCGGCAAACCCTGCCGCGGTTTCCGCGAGTGTCAGGTTCCAGCGGCCGTCGAGCACGAGGTCCGAACGCATCGGCGGCTTCTCACCGGTCACGGTTTCGACGAGCTCCAGCACATGGCCGACCTGCATGCCATCCAGATGGCCCTGCGTGCGGATGCGGCCGTGGTCCCAATCCAGGCTGTCGACCTGCAGCACGGCGCGGTCGAGCAGCAGGCGCGTGGCGCCGAGCCGCAGCCGTTGATCGGCCACCATGAGTTGCGCCGGCGCGGCCAGCTTCACGTTGACGGTGCTGCGTTCCTCCAGCGTGCGGATGGTGCCTTGCCAGCCATCTTTCGGCCCCTTCCACGCCCCCTGGCCGGACAGCGCCAGCTGCAGCGGCCGCTGGTGCAGCGTGCCGGCAGCCTTGGCATCGAAAACGTGGCTGGCCTGGGTGCCGTTGAGCGTGGCATCGAGCGTACTCAGGCTTGCCTGCGGCCCCTTGTAGCCGCGCGCCGCGAGCTGGACCGACAACGTGCCGTCGAGCCCGCCGCGAACTTCGGCGTGGCCGCTGGCCGTCGCCACGCTGTGTGGTCCGAATTTCAGCGCCTGCGCACTGTAGTCGCCCACGATCTCGGGCCGCTTGATCGTCCCGCTCACGTCCGCGTCAAGCTTGAGCTTGCCCGCCACGCCGAATTTCAGCCGCTCCAGTTGTGGCGCGTCCACGGCGACATGCAGGCGGTCGCCGCGCGCGCCGAAGCTGCCGCGCAGGTCGACCTGGTTGCCGGCCATGCTGAGCGAGGCCTCGCTGGGCAGCAGGCGCTCGCCGGCCAGGCGGATCTTGCCCGCACCGGTCATCGGCAGGCCGGCGTACTCGCTCTCGCGCACGGTGAAATCCACCGCGGCGCGAATCTCGTTGACCAGCGTGCCGGTCGTGCTGAAGTCCGCGTTGATGCGGCCGCTGGCGACCTTGGCCAGGCGCGCCGGGTCGAACGCCGCCAGCTTGCCTTTGAACTCGAAGGCCTGCCGGTCCTTCAGGCCGAGCTTGCCGTCGGCCGTGAGCGTCCCCGCGCCCAGGGTTGCGCGCAGCGCCGACAGCGTCAGTGTTTCCTCGTCCATGCTGGCATCGGCAAAGAGCTTGAACTCGCCGCCGCTGAGGTCCAGCGCCACGCTCTGGCGGCCGCGGTCCAGTCGAACGGCCAGCGGGCCGGACAAACTGGCTTCGTTCAGCGAGCCATGCAAGGCGGCGGGATTGAGGCCGCGCACGTCCAGGTCGAAGGCACCGCGGCCGTCCTGCAGCGAGCCACTGCCCGTGATCTCGGCCTTGCCCGCCAGGGCGATGCGCAGATCGCGCAAGGCCTGTGCCTTCTCGTTGAGCTGCACGTGGGCCTGCACGGACTGCACCGGCAGTTTGCCAGCATCGATGCGGCCCGCTTCGAGGTTGCGCACCATGATGTCGCCGGCGACGGTGAGCGGAGCCGCCGCTGGGGCAGGTGCCGCCGGGCCTGAAGCCGGAACCGATGCCGGCGCCGATGCCGGCGCCGGCGGCTTCGCCGGCGCACCGGTTGCGTCGACCGGCCGCAGTTCGGCGTGAACCGTCAGGTTCGCCTGCGGCGCCGACGGACTGAACAGCCGCGGGTTGATGCGCTCGCCATCGACCAGCAGGTGTGTGAACGGCACCTTGCCGTATGGCGTCACGTCGGCGCTGGCACGCGCGCGGATGCGCTCGCCGTTGGCCTCAAGCTCGGCGCGCAACGCCTCCAGCGAACCCTGCGCGCTGGCGCTGACCGTAAAGTCCTCCTTTTGCCAGCTTGCCTCGAGCAAGGTTTGCACGTTGAGCGCAAACGGGGCCTGCGCCGCGATCTGCGCGTTGGCGGCCAGCTTGCCATAGGGTGTCTCGAGCCGGTCGACACTGAGGCGATGCCGCAGTCCGTCGGAATGCAGCGCGCCCGCCAGCCCCGTGAAGATCATCGGCTGCGCCGTTGGCGCCGGGCTGGTGCGCAGGGCCAGCCGCTCCAGCGTCAGCACGTCGATGTCGATGGCCAGCGGCAGTTCGAGCGAAGCCGGCATCTTTGCCGGCGTCGTGCTCGGGGCGGACGGCCCCAGTTGCACGTCCACTTTGCCGATACGCAGCCACGCCACATGCCAGTGCCGCGGCGACCACGCCATATTCCAGCTGCTGTCGATCCGGTCGACCGTGACGCGCGTTTCGCCGCTCGCGAACACCACGTCGCGCAGCCGCAGGCCCTGGAACAGCGTGCCGCCTTCATATTTGCCGGACAGCATCCCTGCCGATAACCGCGTGGCCAGCGCCCACAGGTGCCGCGTGCCGGCCTCGGAGCGCAGCGCCAGCACGCCGGCGGCAGCCAGCGCCACCAGCAAGGCCAGCAGGCCCGCGGCGATCCACGCCAGCACCCGCCGCCAACGCCGGCGGCGAGGCGGCGGTGCGTCAGGCGGCGGCCCGTCGTTGCCCCGGCCCGGTACGGAAGGCATGTCGGCCAGGCTCATCAGAACGCCACTCCGAGCGAGATATGCGGACGGAACTGCTTGTCCTGGATGCCGTAGCCGATGTCGAGCTGCACCGGTCCCACCGGGCTGCGCCAGCGCGCGCCGACGCCCACGCCATTGAAGATCTTCACGTCGTTGAGCGCGTCGGCGGCCGTGCCGGCGTCCCAGAACACCGCCATGCCCCAGTCGGGCTTGAACCAGTACTGGTACTCCAGCCCGGTCGTGGCCAGGTACTTGGCCGGCAGCACGCTGGAGCCGCTTGCCGTGCCGATCGACTGGTAGCTGTACCCGCGCACGGAATCGGTACCGCCGGCGCGGAAGCGCAGCGTGGCCGGGATCTTGCTGGAATCGGCGCTGGTGAGGTTGGCGCCAAGCTCCAGCCGCGCGATGAACAAGTCGCGGTTGCCCACCGGCACGTACTGGCGGATGCGCCCGTACGCGCGGAAGAACGTGGCATCACTGAGCAGCCCCTTGGCCGCCACGCCGAGTTGGGTGTTGATCACGTTGCCGCGCCGGGGAAAAACGGGATTGTCCACATCGCGCCGCGTCCACGCGAAGGCCGGGACCAGTGCCTTGCTGATCTGCGCGGGCTGGTTCTGCGGCAGCAGGTTGTCGTAGTAGAAGTCCAGCGACAGCGTGATGTCGTACTTCTCGCGCGAGCGCGAGCGCTTCAGGCCGGCACGCCAGCTCGTGGTGTCCGTGTTCTCGAGGTCGAGGGTGCGTTCGTAGCTGCCATACAAGCTGTTGCGGAACGTGCTCCGATCCGGCGGCATGGCGGTTTCGGCGAACAGGTAGGTGCGTTTTTGCTCGATGCTGGCCTGGGAATCGAACACCCAGGCGCGGTTGAACAGGTTGTAGTAGGAATAGCGGCCTCCGACCTGCGCGCCGGTATCGGTCGTGAAGCCGACGCTGCCGTTGAGCCGATGTTCGGGATACTCGCGCACCTTGACCTCGACCGGCGCGGTAATCACGCCGTCGGGCGGGTTGGCCGCCTGCCCGGCAGGCGGCACCAGCTCGACCTGCACGTTCGAGAAATAGGGCTGGTTCTGGATCGCGCGCTGCAGCTCGAGCAGCCGCTCCACGCGGTACGGCTCGCCTTCGTTGAGCGGATTCACGTTGTAGATGATCTGCGCGGGGTAGCGTCGCGTGCCGCTGACATGCAACGGCCCCAGCAGGTACGCCGGCCCGCTGTCATAGCGCGCCGACAGGTCCGCGCGCAGTTCGTCGGGCTCAATCAGCGCCCGGGACTGGGCCAGCCGCGCCCCGTAGTAGCTCCGGCTCTGCAGCGCCACCAGCGCATCTTCCTTGGCCTTGTCCCAGGCTTCCTGCCGGAACGGCTCCCCGGCGGGCAAGCCCCACTTTTTCTGCACCTCGGCCACCTGTTCGGGAGAACGCGTGGCCGCCGGCCCATCCACCTTGATATCGACGTTGCGAATGAGCGTGCGCGCGCCGGGGTCGACCATCACGTGCACCACGCGCTTGTCGCCCCCGCCCTCCAGTCGCGTGGTGGTGACGGGGTCGAAATATCCCTCGGTGGAAGCGAATTGCCGCACCTGGTCGCCCACGGTTTCGACCATATAGTCGAACTGGTCGGGAGACAGGTCGGTGCGGTCCTTGTAGCGGGACAGGTCGAGGTGGTTTTCCAGGATCTCGCGCAAAGGCTTGGGTGCCTCTACCTCGACCTCGTAGGCGGCCTGCGCCGGCAGCAGCCACGCCGCCAGCGCAGGCAGGAGCAGCGCGCGCAGGCGCGCGTGCCTCCGGCGCCGCGCATCCGGCCGGATACTCCAGTCTGGGGTGGCCGCCACGCGGGCCGGTTCGGTCCTCATTCGCTGGTGTTGCTCCGACGGGCGGAATGGCGCGTGCGCGCGGCACGCAATGTCGGTATTTGACCACACCCCCGCCCGTGCCCGAAACCACATACCGCCATAAGCATGCCGGCCGGCGAGCCCTGGCGGCATTCCGGCACCGTGGAACGGACCGTGGCAGGGGCCGAATACTGTAAAATCCTGCCGCACCGTACCTTCTGCCGCCTCGCGGCGCATTACCAGAATCCCACCATGGCCATGTACGAATCGGAAATCACCCAGTTCCTGAAATCGCTGAAGCAGGAACGTCCCGCCCTCGAAACCGAGCAGCGCGAAGGCCGCGCCCTGCTGTGGGACAAGGAACCGATCGACCTCGACGAGCGCACCCGCGCCCAGGCTTCGCGTGTGGCGCAAAAGCCCTACGTCTACTCGCTGGACAATTGATTCGCTCTGAAGTGGCGGATAACGCACGCCATCCATGAACCCGAGCGATCAGGACAAGCTGCCGCTTGCCGTGGAACTGCCTGCCGCGCCGCCGGCGCAGCCGGGCGGCCCGGCCGATGTGGTTGACGGCATGGCGTTCGCGCGCCTGTATGGCGAACCGCTGTTCAAGCTGCCGCAGGACCTCTACATCCCGCCCGACGCACTCGAGATCTTCCTGGAGGCGTTCGAGGGCCCGCTGGACCTGCTGCTGTACCTGATCCGCAAGCAGAACTTCAACGTCCTGGACATCCCGATGTCGCAGGTCACCCGGCAGTACCTCTCGTACATCGAGCAGATCCGCAAGACCAATCTGGAGCTGGCGGCCGAGTACCTGCTGATGGCGGCGATGCTCATCGAGATCAAGTCGCGCATGCTGCTGCCGGTCAAGAAGGCCGACAGCGACGAGGATGCCGAGGATCCGCGCGCCGAGCTGGTGCGCCGCCTGCTCGAATACGAGCAGATGAAGCTGGCCGCGCAGCGCCTGGACACCGTGCCGCAGCTCGGCCGCGACTTCCTGCGCTCGCAGGTTTATATCGAGCAAAGCCTGGCGCCGCGTTTCCCGGACGTGGAAACGATCGACCTGCAGGCAGCGTGGGCCGACGTGCTCAAGCGGGCCAAGCTCAACCAGCACCACAAGATCTCGCGTGAAGAACTGTCGGTGCGCGAGCATATGAGCCAGATCCTGCGCCGGCTGCAGCACGCGCGCTTCATGGAATTCACCGAGCTGTTCGACGACGCCATCCGCTCCGGCAAGGGCGTGCCCGTGGTGGTCGTGAACTTCATCGCCATGCTGGAGCTGTCGCGCGAATCGCTGGTGGAGATCACGCAGGCCGAGCCGTTCGCGCCAATTTATGTGCGATTGGCGTACACCCCGACCTGACCTCCCCGCCGCGCCGAGCCCGCCGCGCAGCCACATGTTCTACAATCCGCCGACAACCCTTGAAGAGGCCGCACGAGGCCCGGCAGGGCATGTCGGCGCGCCCGCCAGAAGGCGCCAGGGTCACCCATACCACGACAGCACACCAAGTTCATGAAAGTCATTTCCTCCATCCAAGAGCTGCGTGACCAGTTGCGCGGGCAAAACCGTGTCGCGTTCGTCCCGACCATGGGCAACCTGCACGAAGGCCACCTGTCGCTGATGCGCCTGGCACGCCAGCACGGGGACCCGGTGGTGGCCTCGATCTTCGTCAACCGCCTGCAATTCGGCCCGAATGAGGATTTCGACAAGTATCCGCGCACCTTGCAGGACGACATCGAGAAGCTGCAAAGCGAAGGGGTGTATGTGCTGTTCGCCCCGACCGAGCGCGATATGTACCCGGAGCCGCAGGAGTACCGCATCGATCCTCCGCACGACCTTGGCGATATCCTCGAAGGCGAGTTCCGTCCGGGCTTCTTCAAGGGCGTCTGCACCGTGGTGATGAAGCTGTTCACGTGCGCACAGCCGCGCGTGGCGGTATTCGGCAAGAAGGACTACCAGCAGTTGATGATCGTGCGCCGCATGGTCCAGCAGTTCGCGCTGCCGATCGAGATCGTGCCAGCGGAAACCGTGCGTTCCGACGACGGCCTGGCGCTGTCGTCGCGCAACCGCTATCTGAGCGAAGCCGAGCGCGCCGAGGCGCCCATGCTCTACCGCACGCTGCACGATGTGCGCGACACCGTGCTGGGCAGCGACCGCGCGGCCACGCAACTGCAGACCGTCGAGGCCAACGCGTGCGCCGCACTGGCCCAGCGCGGCTGGAAGCCGGACTACGTGGCCATCCGCAAGCGCAGCAACCTGCAGGCGCCGACGCGCGAGGAATTCGCCGCCGGTGAACCGCTGGTGGTGCTGACGGCGGCTAAGCTGGGGGCTACGCGGCTGATCGACAATCTGGAGATTTGAGGGGCGGATTTGGGGTGATTGGGTTGTCGTGCTTGGCATGCGCCGCTGTTTCGCCGGCGTCGCCGGCGGGGGGCTTGTGGTGATGATTGGGGCGCCTGCCATCCCCCCAAACCCCTCACACTTCAAGCCCACGCATCCCCCCGCCCCGCTGGCTCGCCTTAACCACATGGCGCCGGTGCCCGCGCCGGCGCTTCCACCAGATCAGCACGCCCGTGATGGCAAACATCAGCGGCGCCAGCCCGAATACGGTGATGAACACCCTGCCCGGCACGCCGAAGGCCTCGCCGGTATGCAGCGGGAACAGCCAGTTCAGGAAGGTGTCGCCCGCCGGCGCATCAGCGGGATCGCGCACGCCGAGCCGCCGGCCGGTATAGGCATCTAGCCACAGGCGCGTGGCGCCGCTGTCCTTGCGCACCTCGCCCGGCTGGCGCAGCCGCACCTCATAGGCATCGCCCGCCTTGCGCGGGAAGCTGATACGGGTCACGGCGGCATCCGGGTATTCGGCCTGCGCGGCCGCCATCATCCGCGCCGCGCCCAGCGGCCGCGCGCCGGGCTCGACCGGCGCCGACACGTGCCTCGCCGGCGGCGTCACGGTCATCACGCTGGACACGATCGGCGTGACCCATTTCGGCAGGTTTAGATACCAGCCCGAGAAGGCGATGATCGCCAGCACCGGCGCGGCAAAAATGCCGCCCGCGCGATGCAGCGTATAGGTGAAGCGCGACCACGATCCCCCATGCGTGATGCGGAACGCCTGCAGCACCGAACGCGGCCGCAGCTTCGGCCACCATGCCACGATGCCGAGCAGCACGGTGATAAGCAGCATCATGCCACCCACGCCGGTGATGGTCTTGCCGGTCTCGCCGCTGAGCAGGTATCGATGCAGGTGGAACAGCGTCGGCAGCAGTTGCCGGCGCGACAGGCCGGGCTCGCCCCACACGCGCTCGCCCTTCACCTCGAACGTGACCGGGTCGATCATCACCTGGCGCGAACGCCCCGGCACGGCGCCGTCAGGCCCCTTGATCGGGTACCAGGCGACAAAGACGCCATGTTCGTCGACCGGCAGCATCAGCAGGTTGGGCTTGCCGTAGCCGGGACCAGACAGGCGCTCGGTGACCGCCTGCACGGTATCGGGCGACACCGGCATCGACACCGGTGCCGATGCCACAAGCAGCTCGGGGTTCAGCCACGCGTCGAGCTCGTCGCGCCACGCAATGGTGGTGCCGGTGAGCCCCATCAGGACGAACAACAGGCCGAAAACCAGGCCGATATACAGGTGCAGCTTGACGATGACGACGCGAAGGCGGCCAGTGACCATGGGCGACAGAAGGGAATGCGAAGGCCGGCGGAAATGGCGCACGATGCATGCCACGGGCCAAGCAATGCAAATGGGAAAGATTCGCAATTCTAACAGGAGGCGGGATGCCGGCAGGTGGCCGCGTGCCGATGCGGCAGAATGAAGCCCCACCCCGCCACTGACCGCCACGATCCATGCCTGTCGCCCTGACGCCCGCCACCTGCGCCGACGCCAACCTGGTGGCGGCCCTGCACGCTGAAAGCTGGCGCCGCACTTACGCCGGCTTGCTGCCGCAAGAATACCTGGCACATACCGCACCGGCAGAGCGCCGTGCGGCCTGGCATGCGCGCTTGTGCAATGGCGCCGAAGCGCCACTCGAAGTGACGCTGGTCCGAGTCGATGGCGAGCCCGCTGGCTTCGCGTGCCTGATGCCCAATGCGGAACCTTCCCATGGCATCTACCTGGACAATCTGCACGTGCTGCCGGCCTTCCACGGGCATGGGCTAGGCAAGCGCCTGCTGGCCCATTGCGCGGCGCGCGTGGCCACAGGCTGGCCGGGCCGCCCGTTGTTCCTGTATGTGCTCGACGGCAACGACCAGGCGCGCGAGTTCTACCGCAGACTGGACAGCCACGAATCCGAAAGCTTCGAGGACCCGTTTCCCGGTACGGACATCATCGTGGCGGTCCGGCGGGTGACCTGGAACGACGTCCCGGCGCTGCTCGCACGGCTGCAGCCGACAACCCGTTAGCGGCGCAGCGGCGCGAACATGGCACGCAGGTCGAGATGGCTGGCGACGCTGTCGGCCAGCCGCTCGATCGAAGCCTCGCGCAGGGCCGCCATGTCGATCCCTTGCGCCCCGTCCAGCCCGGCCCAGCGCAACAGCGCCTGGCAGGCCGCCGGCTCGTCGAACAGGCCGTGCACGTAGGACGCCAGCACCTGGCCGTCTTCGGAACAGGCACCATCGGGGCGTGCGGTGCCATCGCCCGCTTCCAGCCATAGCGCCGGGCTGTCGAGCGCCGCACCGGCGCTGACGCCCATGTGGATTTCGTAGCCGGCGACCGCCGCGTCGGCGCCTGCCAGCCGGCCGCTGACGCGGCGAAGCTGCTTGTGCGGCGCGAGCGTGGTCTCGTAGTCGAGCCAGCCGAAGCCGGCGCTGCTGCCCGCCGGCCCTTCATGCCCGGCGGGATCGTGGATCTGCCGGCCCAGCATCTGCATGCCGCCGCAGATGCCGATCACCTTGCCGCCATAACGCAGGTGCCGCTGCAACGCCGGCTCCCAGCCATTGGCACGCAGGAAGTCCAGGTCGGCGCGCACGCTCTTGCTGCCGGGCAGGATCACGAGGTCCGCCGGCGGCACCGGCATGCCGGGCCCGATAAAGCGCAGGTCCACCTGCGGGTGGGCGCGCAGCGCGTCAAAATCGGTATGGTTCGAGATGCGCGGCAGCACCGGCACGATCACGCGCAGCAGCGTGTCCGCCGCGCCGAGCTTGGCCGACTGCGTGCCGATGATGGCGTCTTCCGCATCGAGATGCAGGCCGTGCAAGTAGGGCAGCACGCCGAATACCGGCTTGCCGGTGCGCGCCTCCAGCCAGTCCAGCCCCGGCTCGAGCAGGCGGATATCGCCGCGGAAGCGGTTGACGATGAAGCCGGTGACGCGCGCGCGCTCGCTGTCCGACAGGCAATCCAGCGTGCCCACGAGGTGCGCGAAGACACCGCCGCGGTCGATGTCGGCCACCAGCACGACCGGGCAATCGACGCGCTCGGCAAACCCCATGTTGGCGATGTCGCGGTCGCGCAGGTTGATTTCGGCGGGGCTGCCGGCGCCCTCCACCACGACCACGTCATAGGCCTGCGCCAGCCGCGTGTGCGAGGCCAGCACCGCCTTCATGGCCTCGGGCTTGTAGGCGTGATAGGCACGCGCGTCGAGGTCGAGCCGGGCCTGGCCGTGGATGATGATCTGCGCGCCGGTGTCGCTGCTGGGCTTGAGCAGCACCGGGTTCATGTCGGTATGCGGCGCCAGCCCGGCGGCCAGCGCCTGCAGCGCCTGGGCGCGGCCGATCTCGCCGCCGTCGGCCGTCACGGCGCTGTTCAGCGCCATGTTCTGCGGCTTGAATGGCACCACGCGCGTGCCGGCGCGGGCCAGCACGCGGCACAGGCCCGCGACGATCGTGCTCTTGCCGGCGTCGGAAGTCGTGCCCTGGACCATCAGCGTGCCGCGCAAGGTACCCATGTCGCCGTTGTCCCTAGTTTCAGAAGCATCACATTGCATAGCGGCCGATTATCTCATCGGTCCGTGCGACGACCGGATGCGACCGCTACAATACCCGGATGGAAACACCGGCCACCGATACCGCGTCCGCCACGGCCGCCGAGCCCCGCCGAGCCGCGAACGGCCATGGCCCGCGCCAGCTCACGCTGGTGCTCGGCGGCGCACGCTCGGGCAAGAGCCATTACGCCGAGCAGCTGGCGACCGACCATGCCACCATCAAGGGCGGGCCGGTCACCTACGTTGCCACTGCGCGCCAGGACCCGGACCAGACCGACGAAGAGCTGGAGCTGCGCATCGCACTGCACCGCGCACGCCGGCCGGCCGACTGGCAGCTGGTTGAAGAACCGATCCGCCTGGCCGATACGCTTTACGCGCATGCACGCCATGACGGCTGCATCCTGGTGGATTGCGTCACGCTGTGGCTCAACAACCTGCTGTTCCCGAAAGACCGCGCGTATCCCGAGCATGGCGTGATCACGCCGCCGGACGTCTTCACCGAAGAAATCGAAGCGCTGCTCAACGCCCTGCCCACGCTGCCCGGCCACGTGATCCTGGTATCGAACGAGATCGGCTTCGGCGTGGTGCCGATGGGCGCGATCACCCGTTTCTATGTCGATGAACTCGGCCGCCTGAACCAGAAGCTGGCTGCGGCCGCCGACTGCGTGCGGCTGCTGGTCGCCGGCATTCCTGTTCCCGTCAAAGGCCCTGACCCGGCATGATCACGTTGTCCTGGCCAGCTTGCGCGGCCGCGGCGCTGGCGGGCGTGCTGCTGGACCAGTGGCTGGGCGAGCCCAGGCGCTGGCATCCGCTGGCCGGCTTCGGCCGTCTCGCCAATGCGCTGGAACACCGCTTCAATCGATCTCCACAGACCACGCCCGCCTGGCGCCAGCGAATCGCGGGCATTGCCGCGTGGTCGTTGATGGTGCTGGTGCCGGCGGCGCTGGTCTCGCTGCTGGCCGACGCGGCAACCGGGTGGCATCCGTGGCTCGGCTGGATGGTGCACGTCGTCGCGCTCTACGCGGCGCTGGGCGCGCGCAGCCTGTACCAGCACATCGCGCCGATCGCCGAGGCGCTGGCACGTGCCGACCTTGGCGCGGCACGCGCACTGACCGCTCGCGTCGTGTCACGCGACACGGCCGATGCCGACAGTGAAGCGCTGGCGCGCGCCGCATGCGAATCGGCGCTGGAGAATGGCAACGACGCGATCTTCGGCGCGCTGTTCTGGTTCCTCGTGGGCGGCGCGCCCGCGGTGATCGCGTTCCGGCTGGCAAATACACTCGATGCGATGTGGGGCTACCGCACGCCGCGCCTGCGATATTTCGGCTGGGCTGCCGCGCGGCTTGACGATGTTCTCAACCTCGCGCCCGCGCGGCTGACGGCGCTGTCCTATGCGCTGCTCGGCACCACCGCGCAAGCCCTGCGGTGCTGGCGGACGCAGGCGCCGGCCTGGTCCAGCCCCAACGCGGGCCCGGTAATGGCCGCCGGCGCCGGTGCGATAGGCGTGGCGCTGGGCGGTCCGGCCCGCTACCACGGTGAACTCGAGGCACGTCCGCCGCTGGGCACCGGCGCCCGGCCTGACGCCGGCCATGTGCTGGCCTGCCTGCGGCTGGTGCGGCGCACGTTGTGGCTATGGCTCGCGCTGGCCCTGGCGAGCGCAGCGGCCCTGTACGCGTTTTCCCCCCTGCTATCCCGATGAGGCCCGCACTGGCTCCCATCCGCCACGGCGGCGACCTGCAGGCAGCCGTGCGCCGCTACGGACGGCCCGCCGCCGGATGGCTGGACCTGTCCACCGGCATCAATCCGTCGGGCTATCCGGTTCCCCCGATTCCGGCCGAGGCCTGGCAGCGCCTGCCCGAGGACGACGACGGTCTCGCGGACATCGCCGCACGCGCGTTCGGCGCTCGGCAGGCGCTGCCGGTCGCCGGCTCGCAGGCCGCAATCCGCACGTTGCCGCAACAGCTCGCGCGCGGACGCGTCGGCGTGGCCGCGCTCGGATACAGCGAGTACGCCCCTGCGTTCGCCGCTGCCGGCCATGAAGTCGTGCTGCTCGGCGAAGCGGATTTTGCGCAGCCTTCGCTGGCTGATGGCCTGGACCACCTGGTCGTGGTCAATCCGAACAATCCGACCGGCCGCCTGCTCCCAGCAAAAACGCTGCTTGGCTGGCACGCGACCCTCGCCCGGCGCACCGGCACCCTGGTCGTCGACGAAGCCTTCATCGACTGCACGCCGGGACACTCCATCGCGGCTCACACCGGCGCACCAGGCCTCGTAGTGCTGCGCTCGCTTGGCAAGTTCTACGGGCTCGCCGGCGTCCGCTGCGGCTTCGTACTCGGCGAGCGCGCGCTGCTCGATGTGCTGCATGAGCGCCTGGGCCACTGGACCGTATCGGGCCCGGCGCGCGTGATCGCCCGCGCGGCACTGGCCGATGCCGGCTGGCAGGCTGCCAACCGTGACCGGCTGGCCGCATGGGGCGAGCGCCTGTCGGCACTGCTGCATCGCTACGGCCTGCAGGCAGTGATGCAACCGCTGTTCTGCTGGGTGCCCCATGAAGAGGCGGCCCGACTGCACGATGCGCTGGCCCTGCATGGCGTCTGGACCCGCCGCTTCGATGCCGCCGGCGACTGCCCGCCGGGCCTGCGCCTTGGCCTGCCGCCCGACACACAGCACGCATGGCAGCACCTGGAAGCCGCGCTGGCTGCCGTGATGCGCCGCTGAATGCCACCACTGCGAACCCGCTCATCCAGCCGATGTCCGATCGTACTGCCCTCATACGCCACCTTGCTGCCGCTGCATGGCTCTGCGCTGCCGCGCCGGCCATGGCCGCCATTTCCGTCGTCGACGACGCCGGCCAGACTGTCACGCTCGCCCAGCCCGCCCGGCGCGTGGTGTCGCTGGCCCCGCACGTGACCGAGCTGATCTACGCCGCGGGCGGCGGCGAGCGCATCGTCGGCACCGTCAGCTACAGCGACTACCCACCGCAGGCGCGTGATATTCCGCGCGTCGGCGACAACAAGGCGCTGGACCTCGAACGCATTGCCGCGCTCAAGCCGGACCTGATCGTGGTGTGGCGCCACGGCAATGCGCAGAAGCAGACCGACCGCCTGCGCGCACTGGGGCTGCCGCTGTTCTACAGCGAGCCGCGCCGGCTCGATGCGATTCCCGAGAACCTGGAAAAGCTCGGCACATTGCTGGGCACCGAAGCCGTGGCCCGCCGTGCCGCGGACGATTTCCGCCAGCGCGTGGCGACGCTGCGCAAGACCTACGCGGGCAAGCCGCCCGTCACGGTGTTCTACCAGGTCTGGCAGCAGCCGCTGATGACGCTCAATGGCCAGCACCTGGTCAGCGACCTGCTTGCGCTGTGCGGCGGCCGCAACCTGTTTGCCGCTGAATCGCCATTGGTGCCCACCGTGTCGGTGGAGGCTGTGGTGGCCGGCAATCCGGAAGTCATGCTGACCGCAGGCGCGGGCGCCACGCAATCGGACCGGCCGCTGGCGGATTTTGCGATGTGGGAGAAATGGAAGCAGGTCACGGCGGTGGCACGCGGCAATCTGTTCACGATCAACGGCGACCTCGTCAACCGCGCCGGCCCGCGCGTGGTGCAGGGCGCCGAGCAGATCTGCAAGGACCTCGACACGGCGCGCAGCCGCCGGCCCGCGCGCTGATCAACCCGCGCTGCGGTTCCACCACGCGAGCTGCGGCATGCCGTGGCCGAGACGGAACCGGCAGCTCGCGCCAAAGCCCAGCTCCCAACCCAGCGTCGTCGCCAGCGGCAGGCCGAGCCAGTGGGCGGCCAGCATGCGCATGGGTCCCGCGTGGCCGATTACCCACAGACAGGCGTCGGGCGAAGCCGGCTGAGCCAGCGACTCTGCCCAGCCGGACACACGCGCCATGACCTGCGCCGCGGTCTCGCCGCCGTGCGGGCAGGCATCGAGCAGGTCCTGTGCGAGCGCGTCGAGCTCGCCGCGCGCGATGTCGTCCCATGCGCGCCCTTCCCACGCGCCGAAGTCGATCTCGGCAAGGCGCGGCTCGAACTCGGGCTCCAGCGTGTGCGCGGGCAAGGCCTGCAGCAGCAGCCGGGCCGTGTCCGCGGCGCGCCGCAGTGGGCTCGTCAGCACGCGATGCGGTGTCGGCAGCGCCGCAACGATGGCCGCTGGCGCCGGCGCAACCGGCGCGGCCAGGCACAGGTCCAGGCGGCCATAGCAGATACCGGGGCCGATATCGGGCCGCGCGTGGCGGATCAGGACCACGTCCATGCCGCGGCCACCAGGTAGATCAGCAGTTCGGCCAGTTGCTGGGCCATGCCGAGACAGTCGCCCGTATAGCCGCCGATGCGGCGCACGAAATAGCGGCCCAGCAATATGCGCAGGATCGCCAGCGCGGCCAGCGTCACGCCAGCAAAGGCCGGCGACACGAGCACCAGCGGCGCGGCCCCGCACAGCAGCGCAAAGGCCAGCCCCGTCGCCCCAGGCCGCTGCGCCACGGGCCTGGCCTTGCCTTCGTCGCGCACATATTCCAGCGTGGCCAGGTAGCTCACGGCCATGGCGCGGCTGGCGCCATGCGCGGCGACCAGCACCAGCAGCAACTCGGCCAACCCGCTGCGCGCGCCGATCGCCACAAGCAATTGCCATTTAAGCAGCAGCGCCACGACCAGCGCGATGGCGCCGAAGGCGCCGATGCGCGAATCGTGCATGATGCGCAGCACGTCCTCGCGCCGCCACGCACCGCCAAACGCATCCACGCAATCGGCCAGCCCGTCTTCATGGAAGGCGCCTGTCAGCAGCAAGGTGGCCGCCATGCCCAGCAGCACCGCCACGCCGGGCGGCCACCACTGCAGCGCGCCCCACGTGGCCAACGCGGCCACGGCACCGACCAGCAGGCCGACGAACGGAAAGTAACGCGCGGCCGCATTCAGGTAACGCGGCTCATAGCCGACCCAGCGCGCCAGCGGCGGCGGCAGCGGCAGCCGGGTGAAGTAGCCCAGCGCGGTCAGGAAGAAGCGCAGTTCGTCGGCCATGCGTTGCGGTCAGGCCGAGGCGCCGCTGACACCGGCACCGCTGAAGGTGGCCATCTCGTTCAGGAAGGCCGTGGCCGATGCCAGCAGCGGCCAGGCCAGCGCCGCGCCGGTGCCCTCGCCCAGGCGCAGGTCCAGCGCCAGCAGCGGCTCGGCCTTGAAATGATCGAGCAGCGCGCGGTGGCCACGTTCGTGCGAGCAGTGCGAGAACACGCAGTACTGCAGCACGCGGGCATCGATGCATTGCGCCACCAGCAGCGCGGCCGACGCAATGAAGCCGTCGACGAGGATCACCATGCGGCTCGCCGCGGCGGCCAGGAAAGCGCCCGCCATCATCGCGATCTCGAAGCCGCCGAATGCGGCCAGTACATCGAGCGGCGCCACGGCGTCCGCGTGCAGTGCGAGCGCGCGTTCGAGCACCTCGCGCTTGTGCGCGAGTCCCGCATCGTCGAGCCCCGTGCCGCGGCCGATGCAGTCGGCCAGCGGCAGACCCGTGAGCCGGCTCATCAGGCAGGCCGCCGACGAGGTGTTGGCGATGCCCATCTCGCCGAAGCCGATCACGTTGCAGCCCTGCTGCGCGGCGCGCAGCACGCGCGCCATGCCGGCCATCATCGCCGCGCTGGCTTGCTCCGCGCTCATGGCGCGCGTTTCGGCAAAGTTCTGCGTGCCGTCGGCGATCCGGCAGTTGACCAGTCCCGGCGACGCGGGCAACGGCGCGCGCACGCCGGCATCGACGACCTCGAGTGCAATGCCATGCAGGCGCGAGAACACGTTGATGGCCGCGCCGCCGTTCAGGAAGTTCAGCACCATCTGCGCCGTGACTTCGGCCGGATAGGCGCTGACGCCCGCGTCAGCGACGCCGTGATCGCCCGCGAAAACGATCACGGTGGGGCGTTTGAGAGAGGGCTGCGTGGTGCCACAGATCAGGCCGATCTGCATGGCAAGGTCTTCCAGCCGGCCGAGCGCGCCGAGCGGCTTGGTCTTGTCGTCGATGGCGGCCCGCAGGGCCGGACGCAGCGCGTCGTCGAGAGGGGCGATTTCGGGGAACATCATGATGCGCAATGAGTACGAGTAAAAACGGACCGGCCGCAGTGTACCGCTACATCTCCACGCCGCGCTGCGCCTTGATGCCCTGCTGGAAGGCGTGCTTGACAGGAACCATGTCGGTCACGGTGTCGGCCGCCTCCACCAGTGCCGGTGGCGCCCCCCGGCCCGTGACGACCACGTGCTGCATCGGCGGGCGCGCACGCAGGTCGGCGACGACCTGCTCCACATCAAGATAGTGCAGCTTGAGCGCAATGTTGAGTTCGTCGAGCAGCACGAGTCCGATCGACGGGTCGCGCAGCATGCCGCGGGCCACTTCCCAGGCCGCTTCGGCCTTGGCCACGTCGCGCGCGCGGTCCTGCGTTTCCCAGGTATAGCCTTCGCCCATTACGTGGAAAGCGCACTCGTCGGGAAAGCGGCGCAGGAACATTTCCTCGCCGGTGGGCTGCGCGCCCTTGATGAACTGCACGACGCCGGTGCGCATGCCGTGGCCCAGCGCGCGCACCACCATGCCGAAGCCCGAGCTGGACTTGCCCTTGCCGTTGCCGGTGGTGATCACGATCACGCCGCGCTCGTCCTGCGCGGCGGCGATCTTCGCGTCGACCACTTCCTTCTTGCGGACCATGCGTGCCTTGTGGCGCGCATCGCGGCCGGCATCGTCCTGGCCGCTGGTCTGTTCCGTCGTGTTGTCGTTCGTGTTGTCGTTCATGGTTCGTCGTGCGATGACCCCGCCGGGCGGGGAGATCCATCTGGAATCAGCGCGGTGTGCACACCGTCCGTGACGCTGACGATCGGCGTGCGCAGCGCATGCGAGCATTGTTCGGGTGTCAGCACCTGATGCGCCGGCCCATGCAGCGCGGTGCCATTTTCGGCCATCAGCAGCGCATGGGTGGCATAGCGTCGGGCCAGGTTCAGGTCGTGCAGGATCACGACGATGGCGTGGCGGCCGGCGCGCGCCAGCGCCGCCAGCGCTTCGAGCACCATGATCTGGTGGCGCAAGTCCAGGTGCGAGACCGGTTCATCGAGGAGCAGCAGCGGCGCCTGCTGCGCCAGCACGGCGGCCAGCGCCGCGCGCTGGCGTTCGCCGCCGGACAACGTCAGCACATCGCGTGCGGACAGGGTGTCGAGATCCATCGCATGGATGGCGGCGCGCACCACGGCATCGTCGTCCCGGCCGGCCCAGCCCCAGCCGGACAGGTGTGGATGGCGGCCGACGCGCACGGCATCCAGCACGGACATCGAGAAGGTGTCATGCACCGCCTGCGGCAGATAGGCGCGCTGGCGGGCCAGTGCGGCCGGCGACAGGCGCTCGAGCGGCGTGCCATCCAGGCTGGCGCCGCCGGCATCCGCGCGGCGCAGGCCGGACAGCACCGCCATCAGCGTGGACTTGCCCACGCCGTTGGGCCCGGCCACGCACCAGAGCTGGCCCGGCGCGATCTCCAGCGACAGGCGCTCGAGCAGTACGCGCGTGCCGGTGCGCAGGCTCACATCACGGAGCGCCAGCGTCGGGCATGCGGCCGCGGGTGCTGACCATGACGTCATCGTGGCCTCCGCAGCAGCAGGTAGAGGAAGGTCGGCACGCCCAGCAGCGCGGTGATGACACCCGCCGGAAGCTGCGCGGGCGCGATCACGGTGCGGGCGATCAGGTCGGCAGCCATGAGCAGCGCGCCGCCAAGCAGCGCCGAGGCCGGCAGCAGCAGGCGCTGGTCGTTGCCCCAGGCGAGGCGCACGAGATGCGGCACCACCAGGCCGACAAAGCCGATGGAGCCGGCGGTCGTGATGGCCACGGCGATCGACAGCGAAGCGAGCAGGAACGTGGCCAGGCGCACGCGCCCGACTCGCACACCCAGCGATTGCGCCACGGTTTCACCGAGCAGCATCACATTGAGCGAACGCGCCATCGGCATGGCCAGCAGCACGGCAAGCAGCAGCATGGCGAGCGCGGCACCATATTCGGCCGTACCGCCCAGATCGCCCGTGAGCCAGAAAAGCATGCCGCGCAGCCGGGCCTCGGGCGCAATCGCGAGGATCAGCGTGATCAGCGCGCCCCAGCCTGAAGCCAGGATCACGCCAGTCAGCAACAGGCGCGCCCCGGCCTCATGGTGTCCGCCCTGTACCTGCGGATGCAGCAGATCGCGCCGCGCCAGCGTGGCAACCAGCACCATCGACAGCAGCGCACCGCCCGCCGCACCGCCCTGCACGGCCCATAGCGGCAGCATCATGAGCATCGCCCCAAGCGCGCCGGTGGCGGCGCCGCCGGATACGCCCAGTACATACGGTTCGGCCAGCGGATTGCGCAGCAGCACCTGCATCAGCGCACCGGACAGGGCCAGCAAGCCGCCGCATGCGAACGCTGCCGCCGCGCGCGGCAGGCGCAGGTCGCGCACGATGGCACCGGCGGTGCCGGTGTCGGCGCCGGTCAGCGCCTGCCAGAGCTGGCCGGCATCCATGCGCACGCTGCCCAGCGCCAGCGACAGCAGGAACACCGCCACGACCGCGGCCGCGAGCGCCAGCCATACCGCGAGGGCGCGCCGGAAGTCAGACATGGCGCGCCATCCGGCCCGTCACTTCTGGCGCCAGCCCAGCGTGATGTAGCCCGCCCTGCCCTGCGTGTTGTACGGGAAGGCAAGCTGGTAGTTCTTGTCGAACAGGTTTTCCACCCGGGCAGCGACGAACCATTGCTTGTCGATGTTGTAGCGCGCGTTGAGGTTGACGATACCGTATCCGCCCAGCGTGCGCGAGCCCGCGTCCAGGCGCGACGACGACAGCAGCCACTCGCCGCCGAAGCGCCAGTTGCCGAAATTGCGGCCCACGTCGAATGCGGCATGGCGGCGCGCACGGCGCACGAGCTGGGTGTTGGTCTGCTCGTCGACCGGGTTCTGGAACGTGACGCTGGCGCCGACATCGGTGTTCCATAGTGTCGCGCGCCAGGAGGCCTCGAGGCCCTGTACCTTGGCCTTGTTGACGTTGCTCGGCAGGAACATGCCGTTGGGCTGCGCCACCGTGACGATCAGGTCGTTGTAGCGCGTTTCAAAGGCCGTCACGCGCAGCAGGCCGGCTTGCGGCGTGTTGTACTGCACCCCGGCTTCGGCCGACTTGGCGCGCTCTGGCTGCAGGTTCGGATTGCCGAAGCCCGGGAAATACAACTCGTTGAAAGTCGGCGCGCGGAAGGCGTTGCTGACGCTGGCGATCAGCTTGAGAGCCTCGGTCAGGTTGTAGCCATAGCCGGCAAAGAAGCTGCCCTGGTTGCCGAAGTCCGAGTAGTGGTCGTTGCGGCCGTTGAGTTGCAGCTGGTGCTTGCCGAAGCGGCCATCATAGCCGCCGAACACCGAGAAGACATTGCGCGAGGGCGCGACGTACGAATTGGAATCCAGCTCCTGCTGCAGGTAGTCGGTGCCGAACAGCAAGGTGTGTGTCGGTGCCAGCGCGTACTCGTTCTGCCAGTTGAACTGGCGGTTGCGCGTGTTGAAGGTGCCGTTGTTCACGCCATTCAGGAAGTTCTCGCTGCGGTCCTCGCTCTGCGCCAGCTTGAAGTGCGTGGCCCAGTCCGGCAGCACCTTGCCGTTGACGAAGGCCGACACGGTGTACAGCTCGCTGTTGGAGCGGTTGTCGTCGGTGGGCCGGCCGAAGCTGCTGTCGTACGACAGCTTGCTCTTCGAATAGTAGCCGGCCACGCCCGCGTCCCAGTTCGGCGTGAACTGGTGCTTCACCTGCGCCGATACGCTCTGGTTCTCGTACGGGTTGTCATTCGGGTTGGCGCGCGGCGCCTGCTTCGTGTTGATCGACGAGAAGCCGTCGGTCTTGAACGCGGAGCCGGTCACGTTGAACGAGGTGTCGCCGATCTGGCCGCCGTAGCCGACCGTGCCCTGGCGCGTATTGTTGCTGCCGTATTCGACCTGCGCGTTCGCGGCCGGTGCCTGGCCAGCACCGCTCTTGGTGAAGATCTGCACCACGCCGCCAATTGCGTCCGAACCGTACAGCGCCGACACGTTGCCGCGCACCACTTCGATATGGTCGATCTGGTCGGGCAGGATATTGGCCAGCTGCGCCGTGCCGCTGCTCACCGAAGACACGCGCACGCCGTCGATCAGGATCAGTGTCTGGTTGGAATTGGCGCCGCGCATGAACAGCGAGGTGTTCGTGCCCATGCCGCCATTGGTGGTCAGCTCCACGCCGGCCTGGTTGCGCAGCAGCGTGCGCAGGTCCGGTGCCTGCGAGTTGACGATATCTTCCTGCGTCACAACCGTGGTATGCGGCAGGGCCTCGGTGAGCGGCTGCGCGGTGCGGGTCGACGTGACCACCACCGGCGCGAGTTGCGCGGGCGCGGCGTCGGCGGCCGGCTGGGACGCGCCCGGCGTCCCGGCGGTCTGGGCCACGGCAGGATTCAGGGCAAGGGAAGACAGGGCAGCCAGCACGACAGCCACGGACGGACGCACCGTCGGCAGCGCCGGACGGTTCGACCTGTAAAGCGATGAACGCATGATGCAGGAATGGATAGGACAGCCAGACCCGTTCCCCCGCGGGCCAGATGGCGATGAGGCGTGCCGCGCAGGGGCGGCAGCCCGCGTTCAGGCCGGTATCCGGGCTGGCGACGCCAGGCTGGCCGCCTTCCCGAACGCTTGAGGTTCAGTGGCGATGGGCCAGCCCTGCGATGCCGTGTGTGGGCAGGCATCGCGGCCGCTTACCGTTGCGGGGGCAGCACAGGTTGGCCTGGCCGAGCTGTCTGTCGGCCGCGGCTCCCTGTTTCCCGTTGAACTGCCACCCTGCCGCGGGCACGATGGCGAGCACCTGGAACGAGCGCGAGTGTAGGCAGTTTCCCTAGCTGAGTCAATGCGGCCCCGGACCGCCCTTGACGACGCATAAATGGCGCGCAAACGGCGAATTCGGCGCAGAAGCCTGCAACTTCCGCGCGCCATGGCGGTCACATCCGCCTTGCCTTTCATTGTGCGCGACGACGCTTCGGCTAGAATCGCGATACCTGACACCCTTCACCATGACAGGCCCTATGCTTAACGAACTCGAACAGCTGGCCGCCAAGATCGGCCGCGTGCTCCATCACGCGGACACCCTGGCGGCGGAGAACCAGCGGCTGCGCGACGAAATCGCGCGCCTGGAAGGCGAGGCCGCACAGTTGCGCGGCGAGCGCGAAGCGATGGCCGCCGACCGCGAGCTGCTCAATATCAAGATCGAGGAAGCGCAACTGCGCATCCAGTCCATCCTGGACAAGCTGCCCACCGCGGGCGATTCGCGCCAGCTCGACCTGCTCGGCGAGGACACCGGGTCCTCGGCCCAGGAACGCGCCGCGCACAAGGCCTCGGGAGAACACGCATGAGCAACAAGCAAGTCGAAGTGAATATCGCCGGCCAGCCCTACCGCTTCGCGATCTCGCCCGAGAACGAGGCCGCGCTGCTGGAGGCGGTGGCCCTGGTGGACACGCAGATGAACAAGCTGCGCAACAACGCCTCGGCCAAGGGCGTGGAGCGCGTGGCGGTGATGGCGGCGATCACCATCGCGTCCGACCTGCTGGCCCTGCAGCGCAAGCAGCAGGCGGACGGCGCGATCCCCGTCGATGCCATCCGCGCGCGCATCCGCGAGCTCAACGAGCGCGCCGACGAGGCCTTGCGGCAATATGCGCATGTTGGCACCGGCACGCAGGCGCAGCCGAACTGAGCGCGCTCGGCACCGATGTGCGCTGGATGCCGCGCTGCTCTGCAAAATGTAACTACGCGGTGCGGTGGACTTGGTATGCAACACATCGAGGTGTATAGTGTAGCCAGACTGCACGGGGCACCACAGACGTGCAGCAAAATGGCCGGGTTATCGCGCCTGGCCGCCGTTCTCATCCCATCCTAGTTCGAAACGGCAAACGTCTGACATCCCGCCCGCGCGTCCGGTTTTTGGTCACGTCGGGGTGTCCGGAGCGTCAGACGTTTGACAGTTTCCCTGCCTGGTTCGCGAGGGTCATAAACTCCTTGAACCGATATGCATCGCATGGTGCGGGATCATGTCGTATGGGCGAGCGCGTCGCCGCACTCATAGTCCGGGCCTGGCTTGGACTCCCTGAGTGGGTGATGTACCCGAAATACGACTTCCGCAGCCACTCTGAACCTCACTTGGGTTCAGGATGCCGACCCAACGGCCGAGGCGGGGACCCCTCAAAAAAGGCGGTGGTTTCACAGACCACCGCCTTTTTTCTTGCCGGTCGCTGCCGCGTCGCGCGTGCAGCGCGTATTGCAGACACCCGCACCCGACTGCCATGAGCCGCGCAGAAAACAACCGCACGGAAAAAGCGCCCGCACGTGCCCGCCAGTACTGGCTGATGAAGTCCGAGCCGGACGAAGCCAGTATCGATACCCTTGCCACGGAAGGGACATTGCCGTGGACCGGCGTGCGCAACTACCAGGCACGCAATTTCATGCGCGACATCATGCGCATCGGCGACGGCGTGCTGTTCTACCACTCGTCCTGTCCGGAACCTGGCATTGCCGGGATCGCCGAGGTCTGCTCGCAGCCCTACCCCGATCCGACCCAGTTCGATCCGAAGAGCCATTACTACGACGCGGCATCCAGGGCAGACGAACCGCGCTGGCAGCTCGTCGACGTGAAGTTCGTGCGCAAGAGCGCACTGATCCCGCTGGCGGAACTGCGCGCGCATGAGGAACTGGCCGATATGGTCGTGCTACGGCGCGGCAACCGGCTCTCGATCACGCCGGTCACGCCGGCCGAATGGCGCTTCATTACCACGCGGCTGATGGGCTGATTCGCGCTGCCCGACAGCGGCAGACGCATCCACAACCACAAGCGACGCTGCGTTTTTCTTTTCCCATGAGTCTTGCCCTGATTCCCGCCCTGCTCGCGCTGGGCGCCTTTACCGGTTTCTGCGCCGGCCTGCTCGGCGTCGGCGGCGGCATGATGATGGTGCCCTTCCTCACGCTGCTGTTCACGAGCCTCGGCTTTGCCGGCGAGGCCATCGTGCACATGGCCATCGCCACGTCGATGGGGACCATCCTGTTCACTTCGCTGTCGTCGGTGCGGGCCCATCACAAGCGCGGCGCGGTGCGCTGGCCGATCGTGCTCGCGCTGGCGCCGGGGATCCTGCTGGGCGGCATGATCGGCGGCGGCAAGGTGTTCGCCGCGCTCAAGACAAGCTGGCTGTCGCTGGCATTTGCCTGCTTCGTCGGCTTCTCGGCGCTGCAGATGCTGCGCAGCCGGCGCCCCGAGCCAAGCCGCCAGTTGCCGGGCGTGCCGGGCATGGTGGGCGCGGGATCGGTGATCGGCTTCCTGTCCAGCCTGGTCGGCGCGGGCGGTGCCTTTGTTTCCGTGCCGTTCATGACCTGGTGCAATGTGCCCATCCACAATGCAGTGGCCACCTCGGCTGCACTGGGCTTTCCGATTGCGGTAGCCAGTGTGCTCGGCTACATCTGGAGCGGCTGGCAGCAGCCGGGCCTGCCAGTCGGCTCGCTCGGCTATATCTACCTGCCGGCGCTGCTGGCGATTGCCATCGCCAGCGTGCTGACGGCGCCGCTGGGTGCGCGCACCGCGCACCGCATGGACGTGGCGCAGCTCAGGAAGGCGTTCGCGGTGTTACTGCTATCCCTGGCCAGCTACATGTTCTGGAAGGCCTGGAGGGCATTCTGACGGGACCGCCGCGCGCCGGCCGTACCGGGAACGATTGCGGGGAGTTCGCGTCTCATACCCATCACTTTGACTGGGAGAACAAGATGAAACAACTGCTTGCAGCCACCCTGCTCGGCGCCTCGGCGCTGGTCGCATCCGCGCAAACCCTGCCGGCGCCGGCCGGCGTGCTGTCCCTCTCGGCACAGGCCGTGACCGAAGTGCCGACCGACGTGGTGCACCTGACACTGGCGGCAGAGCAGGAAGGCGCGGAGCCGGGCGCGATCTCGTCGCAGCTCTCGACCCGCACGCAGGCCGTCATCAACCAGGCCAAGCGCACGCCGGGTGTGCAGGCGGAGTCTGGTGGCTTCACGATCCGCCCGAGTACCGACCGCAACGGCCGCATCAGTACGTGGCGCGGCCGCTCGGAAGTCATCCTGCAGTCGCGTGATTTTGCCGCCGTGTCGAAGCTGGCCGGTGAGCTGGCCAACCAGATGCAGGTACAGGGCATTGCGTTCTCGCTGTCGCGCGAAGCGCGCCAGGCCGCCGAGGGCAAGCTGACCGAGCAGGCCGTGAGCGCATTCCGCGAAAAAGCGCAGTCCGCCTCGAAGCTGTTCGGCTACAGCAGCTATACGATCCGCGAAGTGAACGTGAACGAGAGCGGCATGGTGCCGCCGATGCCGCGCATGTATGGCGCTGCCAAGGCCATGATGTCCGACTCCGCGGCACCGGTACCCGTCGAGGGCGGCAAGACGCAGGTCACCGTGTCGGTGAATGGCTCGGTGCAGATGCTGAAGTAAAACCCGGGCGGCCGGCCGCGCTGGCAGGCCGCCCCGCCGCCGTTCAGAGCGCGGCGAACTGCTGCCGCAGCACGTTCTTCTGCACCTTGCCCATGGTGTTGCGCGGCAGCTCTTCCACCACGTGCACGCGCTTGGGGACCTTGAAGTTGGCGATGCGGCCCTTTAGCGAGCCGATCAGTTCGCCCTCGTCGAGGTCGGCGCCTGGCTTCTTCACCACTACCGCCACCACCGCCTCGCCGAAATCGACATGCGGCACGCCGATCACCGCGCTCTCGGCCACGCCCGGCATCTCGTCGATGAAACTCTCGATCTCCTTCGGATAGACGTTGTAGCCACCGGAGATGATCAGGTCCTTGCTGCGCCCGACAATGGTCACATAGTTGTCCGGCACCGGACGCTCGCCGGCCTGGCTGACGATGGCGCCCCCAAAGCGGCCCACGTCGCCGGTCTTGAACCAGCCGTCCGCGGTGAATTCCTCGCGCGTCTTCTCCGGCATGCGCCAGTAGCCCTTGAACACGTTCGGGCCCTTGACCTCGATATTGCCGATCTCGCCGATCGCGCTGGGCCGGCCCTCGCCATCGACCACGCGCACCGACACGCCGGGCAGCGGCATGCCGACAGTGCCGCCGATGCGTTCGCCCAGCGCGCTGTCGTACGGGTTGGAGACCAGCATCACGGTCTCGCTCATGCCGTAACGCTCGAGGATGGTGTGGCCCGTGCGCTTGCGGAATTCTTCAAAGGTCTCCAGCAGCAGCGGCGCCGAGCCCGACACGAACAGGCGCATGCGGCGGCAGGTGTCGTCGTCGAAGCGCGACTCCTGCAGCATGCGCACGTAGTAGGTCGGCACGCCCATCATCACCGTGGAGCGCGGCAGGAATTTCAGCACCTGCGCCATGTCCAGCTTCGGCGCCCAGATCATCTTGGCACCGGCCAGCAGCGCGCCGTGCGAGGCGACGAACAGGCCGTGCACGTGGAAGATCGGCAGCATGTGCAGCAGCACGTCGTCGCTGCGCCAGCCCCAGTATTTGTGCAGCGTCTGCGCGTTGGAGGCCAGGTTGCCGTGCGTCAGCATCGCGCCCTTGCTGCGCCCGGTGGTGCCGGACGTATAGAGAATGGCCGCCAGGTCGTCGTCGGCGCGCTGCACGGTCTCGAAGGTATCGGGCCGCGCCGCGGCGCGCGACAGCAGCGAGCCGGTGCGGTCTTCGTCGAGCGTGAAAACGTAGCTGGTGCCGTGGCGGAAGGCCACCTTCGATACCCAGCCGAAATTCTTGCTGCTGCACACCACCACCGACGGCTCGGCATTGCCGACGAAGTAGTCGATCTCCGCTTCCTGGTAGGCCGTGTTCAGCGGCAGGTAGACATAGCCGGCACGCAGCGTGGCCAGGTACAGGAACAGCGCCTCGGGCGATTTCTCCACTTGCACGGCCACGCGCGCGCCCTCGGGCAGGCCTAGCCCCCTCAGCAGGTTGGCCAGCTTGGCGGTGGCGCGGTCGAGATCGTCCCAGCTGTAGTACAGGCCGTCGTGCGTCTCGATACAGCAGGCGGTGCGGTCAGCGGGAAAGCGGGTTTCGAACAGTGCGAACAGGTTGGCGTTCATGGTGCGGATGAAGAAAGACTTCCGGCATCCAGGCGCGGAAGGCAATGGACGATTGGGCGATGGACGATTGTAATGGGGAAACGCGCTAGTTCCCTTCGAACCGCGGGGGACGGCGGGCCAGGAAGGCCGCCACGCCTTCGGCATGGTCGCCGCCTTCGGCGTAGGCGAAATGCGCGGCCAGTTCCTTGGCGCTCAGCGGCTCGGGCTGCGGCGACAGGCGGCGGATCGTGGCCTTGTTGATGCGCGCCGCGACGGGTGCCCCGGCCGTAATCCTGCGCACCGTGGCATCGACCTCCGCCGCCAGTGCGCCGGCCGGCACCACGCGTGTCAGCAAGCCCTTTTCGCGCGCCTCGGCCGCATCGAAGACGCGGCCCTCGAGCAGGATCTCCAGCGCGACGGCGCGCCCCGCCAGCGCGAGCAAACCCTGCAGTTCACCCGGCGCCATCGGAAAGCCGAGCCGGTTGATCGGCACGCCGAAGCGGCTATTGTCCGCCGCGATGCGCAGGTCGCAATGGCAGGCGACCTCCAGCCCGCCGCCGACGCATACGCCCTCGATCATCGCCACGGTCGGGTGCGGGCAGCCGGCAATGGCCTCCAGCGCCGGAGCGATGATCTCCATGTGGTAGCGGCGCACCGCGGCATCGTCGCCGCGCACGATGGGGAACTCGGCAATGTCGGCGCCGGCGGCAAAATTGCCATCGGCGCCGCGCACCACCACGCAGCGCAGCGAGGTGTCGGCCGACAGCCGCGTGAAGCCGTCGGCCAGCGCCAGCCACATCTGCGCCGAGATGGCGTTGAGCTTGCCCGGGTGCGACAGCGTGACAGCAGCCGTGGTGCCTTGGGCTGCGAACTCGACAGTACCGCTCATCGCTCAGTCGATCTTGGCGTCGGAGAGCTGCACCACCTGGGCCCAGCGCTTGATCTCGCTGCGCTGGAACTGGGCGAACTGCTCCTGGGTGAACTGCGGCGTTTCCGAGCCATTGCTGATCCAGACCTGCTTGAGCTCGGGCGTATTCAGGGCCTTCTCGGTCTCGGTGTACAGGCGGTCGACGATCTCCTTCGGCGTGCCCTTGGGCACCCACATCGCGTACCAGGTCGACACCTCGTAGTTCGGCACGCCCGCCTCCGCCGCGGTCGGCACATTCGGGAATGCCGGCGAGCGCTTGGCCGATGCCACCGCCAGCGCCTTGATGCGGCCGGCGCGAATATGTTGCGCGGATGAGCCAAGGCCGTCGAACATCATGTCGACCTGGCCGGCGATCAGGTCCGACAGCGCCGGGCCCGCGCCCTTGTAGGGAATATGCGTGATCAGGGTCTTGGTCTGCAGCTTGAACAGCTCGCCCGCGAGATGGTGCGAGGAGCCGTTGCCCGCCGAGCCATAGTTAAGCTTGCCCGGATTCTTGCGTGCGTAGTCGAGCAGTTCCTGCAGCGTATTGGCGTGCACGCGCGACGGGTTCACCACGATGACCTGGGGCGGCTGGGCGATCACCGTGACGGGGATGAAATCCTTTTCGATGTCGTAGTCGAGCTTCTTGTAGAACGACGGCGCAATCGCGTGGTGCGCACCGCCGATAAAGACCGTATAGCCGTCCGGCGCGGCCTTGGCCGCCAGGCTCGCGCCAAGGGTGCCGCCGGCACCGCCGCGGTTATCGATCACGAACTGCTTGCCGAGCTGCTTGGAAAGCTGCGCGGTCAGCGGGCGCGCGAAGGCGTCGGTGCCGCCGCCTGCGGGGAACGGCACGATGACCGTGACCGGCTTGGACGGCCAGGTATCCGCCAGCGCGGACGGCGCCTGCCATGCCATGCCGGCAAGGCCAGCGACCACGACGGCGGCGCGCGCGCACGCGGCCAGGCTGAACTGACGACGATTCATCTTCACTGCCTCCTCTTTCTCTCGAAGTGGAAAGTTGATCCGGATACTGCTTGTTTTGCTCGTTGTGCTCGTTGCGCTTGTTGTAAATCCCGACAAATGCCGTACCTGGTGCTCAGCGGTGCCATGGCATGTTGTTCGTGACCTGACCCGAGTCACAGCAGCTTCCCCACGGCACGGCTGATGCGCGGGTTGCCTTCGCCAAGGCGCGCTAGATTGTCATCCAGTGCCTCGGGCGCGTAAAGGTAATTCACCATCATGCCGCACGATTGTATGCAGCCTTTTCGCGACAGGTCCGCCCCCCAGTTAAGCCGTTCCACGCACGCACCATTGCCAAGGTGGAAACGCGCCACCGGATCGGCGGGGAAGGACTGGCTGCGCTCGCGCACGAGGTAATGGGCGGCCAGCGACAACGCGGTGTCACGCACCACGGCGTCCTGGGAATCGGGCGGCAACGCCTCGAGCCAGCCCGCGCCGCCGGCTGGCGCCGGGCCGTGCCGGTCCTGCCAGCGCGCCAGCCGCTTTGGTCCCAGCGCGCTGGCCACGGCGGCGCCGTCCTGCTTGCGCAGCCAGTCGGCAAACCCGGGGATCGGCGACAGCGTCGCGAACTGCCGGACCTTGGGAAACTCGCGCTGCAGCTCCTCGATCACGCGCTTGAGCAGGAAATTGCCGAAGCTGACGCCCCGCAGCCCGGCCTGCGTGTTCGAGATCGAATAGAAGATGGCCCACTTCACGCGGCGCAGGTCTTCGAGCGGCGCGGCTTCGTCGAGCAAAGCCTGGACGTTGGCCGCCATCTCCGGCACGAAGGCCACTTCCACGAAGATCAGGGGCTCGCGCGGAATGCGCGGATGGAAGAACGCATAGCAGCGCCGGTCAGAATCGAGGCGGTTGCGCAGATCCGTCCATGACGAGATTTCGTGGACGGCTTCGTACCGGATCAGCTTCTCGAGCAGCGAGGCCGGCGAGTCCCAGGTGATGGGCTGCAGTTCGAGCAGGCCGACATCGAACCAGTTCGAGAACAGCGCCTCGAGGTCTTCATCGAGCACGCGCAAGCCGGGAATGCGCCGTTGCCAGCGCAGCATATCGGCGCGCAGGCGGATCAGGAAATGCAGGCCGCACGCGCTGTTGCCACGCTGGCCATGCAGCGCGGCCAGGCGCTTGAAGAAGCGGATGCGCGCATTGGACAAGGCCTGGCTCAGGCCGGAGCCGCCGCGTGCCGGCTTGCCGGGCTTGTCCGCGTCCGCGGCGCCCTCATCCGGCCCCGTACTGCCGGCCACCTCCGCCAGCACTTCGAGCATGCCGCGGCGCATGCCCTCGTCCGCGGCTTCGTACTCGGATTGCCAGGCCTGCGCAGCAGCGTTGGCGTTGCTGTCGGTCAGCCGCGCATCGAGGCATAGCCGCAACTGTTCGCGCTGGCGGCGCGCCACGCGCGCGGGCAGTGGCGCGGCCCCGGCATCCTTTGCCGGTGCAGGAGCCGCGTCGGCATCGCCCTTGCGGCCCCACCAGCGCCCGATCCTCGACAAGAGATTGGGGCCTGACGGTTCGCTGACGCCCAAGGGGGCGCTGATCTTGTGGTCGCCGGAGTCGAGGGAGCTCATGGGATACCTGCCTTGGTGCGTGACGAAATCTTCGGGAACTCGTGCAGCGCGGCCGCTTCGGCCGTAGCGGTGCGGTCCAGCGCCGTCAGTGCGGCACGCTGGCGCAGCAGATGGGTCTTCATCAGGGCTTCGGCGCCTTCGGGGTCATGCGCCTTGAGCGCCGAAAAAATGCCCAGGTGTTCGGCGCAGGACTCATGAATGCGCCCGGGCAGCTTCAGGCTCTTGTGCCGTGACAGGCGCAGCACCTTGCGCAAATCGCTGATCAGCCCGGAAAGCCAGCGGTTGCCGGCCAGACGCTGGATGGCTTCGTGGATCTGGAAATTGGTTTCGTAATAGGCATCGATATCGCCTGCGCCGGCATGCCGCGCAAGCTCGGCGTGCAGCCCTTCCAGCGCTTCAAGATCCTGCGCGGTGGCATTGCGCGCGGCCTCGTAGGCACAGCGCCCCTCGAGCAGCGCCATGAGCGGAAAGATCTCGTCGAGATCGCGCTCGGACAGTTCGTTGACGAAGCAGCCGCGCCGGGGCTCGAGCCGGACGAGGCCTTCGGCGGCCAGCACCTTGAGCGCCTCGCGCAGCGGCGTGCGCGAGATGCCGAGCTGGGCGGCCAGCGCGCTTTCGTCGATCCATGCCCCCGGTACGAGCGCATGTGCGTCGATCATGCCGCGCATGCGGTCCGCCACCTCGAGATAAAGCGCCTGCTGGACGATACGCATAAGCCTCCGCCAGGATCGATCCGGGCCCCTCCCGCACCATGTGCAGGTCGCCACATAATTCATAATTATGAATAATCGGAAGTCTCAGGCAAGGCATTTCGATGTTGCGGCGCGCAACAGAAAAGAAACATACGCGGTATCGGAATGAGCCAGAGGTGCGGCGGGCGCATGCCAGCCTCCCTGCCAGCATGCGCCCGCGCCTGAAAGAACTGCTGCGGACTATGTCATCGCCGGTCGCTGCCTCGACGGCATCGGCCTGCGTGGGTCATGGACTACCGACGCTGACCCTGCGCCCCCCTTGATCGCGCACCCTGTCGTATGCGCGGATTTCCCGTCTGCCGTCGTTTTATTGTCCGGTGCCCCTGTCTGCCTGCAGGTCCTCCCCGGCCCCGTCCTTCGCGGGCTTCGGCATGGCCCGCATTCTTGTAACAAGGTAGTTAGCGAGTATCGTGCCACGAGACATAAACCATTGTTTTTATTGATGTTGAGGATGGGAAACTTGTTACAAAGCCGCATTCGTGTAACAGAATGTATCTCGGGTGTTACGACCAAAGTCTCAGGGACGCCATCTTGCGGCTTTGGGTGTTTCCCCGCAGACCTTGGCATTTGTGGCGAATTTGCCAGTTCAGGCACCTGCAGTATGTGGAGTAAGGCACAATCGACACGCGCAAATTGGTTGCGCTGATGAAACAACTTGGCCTCGGGCCGCCATCCGACCAGACGGGAATTCCGACCATGCAAACCGGCGACACCAGCGCAGTCCCTGCTTCTCCCGAAACGCCCGACAGCGGCCAGGCTCCGGCGACACGCCCGATCGAGCCCAGGGCCTTGCGGCTCGCCTTCACAGGCACGGGATCGGAGTATTTCCGCATCTGGATCGTCAACACGCTGCTGACCATCGTCACGTTCGGCATCTACTCCGCGTGGGCCAAGGTCCGCACGCTGCAGTATTTCTATCGCAACACCAGCCTGGACGGGGCCACATTCGATTACCACGGCCGGGCAGCAGCGATTCTCAAGGGACGCGCCATCGTGTTCGTGCTGGCATTCGCGTTCCAGCTTGCCGGCAAGGTGTCACCGATGCTGGCTGCACTGCTGGCCCTGGCGCTGGCGGCGGTGTTCCCGCTCCTGCTGGTCCGGTCGCTGCGCTTTCGCATGGCGAACTCGAGCTATCGCGGCCTGCGCTTTGCCTTCACCGGAGGCGATGCCGAAGCGTACAAGGTGTTCGTGCTGTGGCCGCTGCTCACGGTATTCACGCTCGGTGCGCTGGCGCCGCTGGCGCATCAGCGCCTGAAGCACTACCAGCATAATCACACGCGTTTCGGCACGGCGCCATTTGCGTTCGATGCATCGGCCGGCTCGTTCTACGGCGTGTACCTGCGCACCTTCGCCATGACGATCGTGGTCGTGCTGGTCGCGGTGGCCGGCGGCATCGCGCTGGGCGTCAGTGCCGGATCGGGCCGCGGCGCCGCGGTGTTTGCCGGCTTGCTCGGCACCCTCGGCATCTATGTCGCCTTGCTGGCCGTCGGCCCGTACTTCAATGCCTCGCTGCAGAACCTCGTGTGGAACCACACCACGCTGGCCCCGCACGGTTTCTGCAGCGAAGTGAAGGCAGGCCGCCTGTTCTATATTTTCCTGACGAACATGATTGGCATTGCACTGACCCTGGGACTGTTCCTGCCGTTTGCCCGGGTCAGGTCCGCGCGTTACCGCGTGGAATGCATGTCGCTGCTGGCGCGCGCGCCGCTGGACGCCTTCGTCGCGGGCCAGGCCGAGAACGTCGGTGCGCTCGGCGATGCCGCGGCGGACTGGTATGACATCGACATTGCGCTCTGAGCCTGCGTGCACAGCCAGAGCCGGAAATGACTCACCGACGAAATTGCGCCGATGATTCCCGTCACCTACTTCGATGGCCGCTCGTCGCGGGCGCACCCGGCCACGCTGGCCGTGGACGCCGGGCAGGCCGTGCTGCGCGATGCCGATGGCGCGGAGCTGCGGCGCGCGGCGCTGTCGTCGCTGCGCGTATCGGAGCGGGTACGGCGCGCGCCGCGCCTCGTAACGTTCGCGGACGGCGCCTTCTGCCAGGTCAGCGACCACGCTGCCTTCGACAGCCTGCTCGCCGCGACGGGGCATCAGGAAGGCTGGGTGGTCAAGGCACAGAACAGCTGGCGCATGGCGGGCATGGCAGTGGCTGCGCTGGTCGCCGTATTCGTGCTGGGCTACTACGTACTGCTGCCGTGGGGCGCGTCGCATATTGCGCGGGCGGTGCCGCCCGCGCTCGAGGCACAGCTCGGCCGTGCCACGCTGGCCAGCCTGGACAACGGGGTGGTCGAGCCCACGCGCCTGCCCCCTGCGGAACAGGCCCGCATCCGCACAGGCTTCGCCGGGCTGAAGCGGCCGGATGATCCCGGCCATGACTACCAGATCGTGTTCCGCCAAGGCGGGCGCCTGGGCGCCAACGCGCTGGCCCTGCCCGGCGGCGCCATCGTGGTCACGGACGAACTGGTGGGGCTGGCCGGCACTGGCGCCGGCATGCTCGGGGTGCTCGCCCACGAGGCGGGCCATGTCGCGCAACGCCACGGCCTGCAGCAGGTCATCCAGGCTTCGGCCGTCGGCGCGCTGGCTGCGTATATGTTCGGGGACTTTTCTTCCGTGCTGGCCGGCGTGCCCGCCGCGATGCTGACGCTGCGCTATTCGCGCGAGCACGAACGCGAGGCCGATGCCTATGCGATCGAGATCATGCAGCGCAACCGGCTGCCGCCGTCAGCGCTCGCCGATGTCCTGATCGCGCTCGAGAACCAGAACCGTGGCGCGCAGAAGAACGAGCCTGCTGCCGGCGCCAAGGCGGAGGGCCCTGCGCTGGATGATTTCCTCTCCACGCATCCGCACACGCGCGAACGGATCGAGGCGTTGCGCGCGGCAGGCCCCTGACGCCGCGCGAACGTACCGTCAGGCGCCCGATCCCGCCGCGGGCTGTTCCTCGCCGGAACGCGCCTGCCGGCGATAGGCCCACACCACCATCGCGATACCGGCCAGGATCATCGGCAGGCTCAGCCACTGGCCCATGGACAGGTGCAGCGCCAGCAGGCCCAGGAAGTTGTCCGGCTCGCGCGCGAATTCGGCGGCAAAACGGAAGCAGCCATAGCCGATCAGGAACACGCCGGACACTGCGCCCATCGGCCGCGGCTTGCGCGCGAACAGCCACAGGATGATGAACAGCGCCACGCCTTCGCCGGCGAACTGGTAAAGCTGCGACGGGTGGCGCGGAATGTTGTCGCCCGCCTGCGGGAAGATCATGCCCCACGGCAGGTCCGTGGGCCGGCCCCACAGTTCGCCGTTGATGAAGTTGCCGATGCGGCCAGCGGCCAGCCCGCACGGGATCATCGGCGCGATGAAGTCGGTGACTTCGAGCCAGTGGCGCTTGCGCAGACGCGCGAACAGCCACATCGCGACCAGCACGCCGAGAAAGCCGCCATGGAAGGCCATGCCGCCCTCCCACACCTTGAAGATCTCCAGCGGATGCGAAAGGTAGTAGGACGGCTTGTAGAACAGCACATAGCCGAGCCGCCCGCCCAGGATCACGCCCAGCACGCCGAAGAACAGCATGTCGTCGAGGTCGCGCGTCACCCAGCCCTTCGCCGCCATATGCGGCTGATGGATGCGCAGGCGGCCGAACCACAGGAACATGATGAACCCGGCCAGGTACATCAGCCCGTACCAGCGGATGGCAAGCGGGCCAAGATGGATGGCAACCGGATCGAATTGGGGATGAATCAGCATGGTGAGGTGGGTGGAAGTTATAAAGGCCCGGCAGCCGCGGATACCAAAGATCCCTCGGACGCCAGCCCGCTCGCGATGTCGATCAGGGAACGCAGCGCCGGCGCGACACCGGCGGCGCCTTCGCGCCAGGCCAGTCCGGTCTCGATCTGCGGCCCCGCCTCGCGCAACGCGAGGTACGACACGCCGGTGCGGCGAAGGTTGCAGAGCGAGGCCGGCACCAGCGCCACCCCCATGCCTGCAGACACCAGGCTCACGATGGTCTGCATCTGGATGGCTTCCTGCGCGATCACCGGCGTCAAGCCGTCGCGCGCATAGTAGCCTGTAATGATGTCATAGAACACCGGCGCGCTTCGGCGCGGGAAAATGATCAGCGGCTCGTGCGCGGCGTCGCGCAGCGAAACCTTGCCATCCACCGGTACGGTGCCGTGCGCGGGCCGCCAGCCATCCGGCACCGCCAGCACGAGCGGCTCGCTGATCAGCGGCAGGTAGGACAGGCCGTGCGGCATGGCCGGCCATTGCGGACGGATGACTAGCCCGGCGTCGATGCTGCCGTCGATCAGGGCCTCGAGCTGGATATCGCTGGTGGCCTCGCGCAACTGCAGCTGGACCTCCGGATGCTGCGCGCGGAAGCGCCGCAGCAGGTCCGGCAGGATACCGTAGTCGGCCGTACTGACGAACGCCAGCGCGAGCGAGCCGATTTCCCCGCGCGCGAACCGCTGCGCGAGCCCCGGCAGCGCCGCCGCGTCCGCCAGCACGCGCCGGACCTCCGGCAGCCACTGCTGACCGGCGGGCGTCAGCATCACCGAGCGGCGCGTGCGTGCGAACAGTTGCACGCCGATTTCCTCCTCCAGCGCCTGGATCTGCTGCGAAAGCGGCGGCTGCGTCATGGCCAGCCGCGTGGCCGCGCGCCCGAAATGCAACTCTTCCGCTACCGTGACAAAGTACCGCAGCTGGCGCAGGTCCAATGGTCCTCCTGATATGTTTTTCGACTCAATAACGGTCAAATAATATATTTGACACGCCAAAACGCAAGTCGCATTCTTTCGGCACAACATCGCTCTGCCTGCGCCCGCACGGCGGCCTGGCGGCCGAAAGACATCCCCCGGAGACCCCATCATGGCATTCAACAAGCGCTCCCAGAACATCACGCAAGGCGTGGCGCGTTCCCCGAACCGCTCGATGTACTACGCGCTCGGCTACAAGAAGGAGGACTTCGACAAGCCGATGGTCGGCATCGCCAACGGCCATTCGACGATCACGCCGTGCAACGCCGGCCTGCAGCGCCTGGCCGATGCCGCGATCGATGCCGTGAAGGCCGCCGGCGCCAACCCGCAGGTGTTCGGCACGCCGACCATCTCCGACGGCATGTCGATGGGCACCGAGGGCATGAAGTACTCGCTGATCTCGCGCGAGGTCATTGCCGACTGCATCGAGACCGCCGCACAGGGCCAGTGGATGGACGGCGTGGTCGTGATCGGCGGCTGCGACAAGAACATGCCGGGCGGCATGATCGCGCTGGCGCGCACCAATGTGCCGGGCATCTATGTCTATGGCGGCACCATCCGGCCCGGCAACTGGAAAGGCAAGGACCTGACCATCGTGTCGTCGTTCGAGGCGGTGGGCGAATTCACCGCCGGCCGCATGAGCGAGGAAGACTTCGAGGGCGTGGAACGGAACGCCTGCCCGTCCACCGGCTCCTGCGGCGGCATGTACACCGCCAACACGATGAGTTCGTCGTTCGAGGCGCTCGGCATGTCGCTGCTGTATTCGTCGACCATGGCCAACCCCGACCAGGAGAAGGTCGACAGCGCGGCCGAATCGGCGCGCGTGCTGGTCGAGGCCGTCAAGAAAGACATCAAGCCGCGCGACATCATCACGCGCAAGTCGATCGAGAACGCGGTCAGCCTGATCATGGCCACCGGCGGTTCGACCAACGCCGTGCTGCACTACCTGGCGATCGCCCACTCGGCCGAAGTCGAATGGACCATCGACGACTTCGAGCGCATCCGCCGCAAGGTGCCGGTGATCTGCAACCTGAAACCGTCGGGCCAGTACGTGGCCACCGACCTGCACAAGGCCGGCGGCATCCCGCAGGTCATGAAGATCCTGCTGAAGGCCGGGCTGCTGCATGGCGACTGCCTGACCATCACCGGCCGCACGCTGGCCGAGGAACTCGAGCACGTGCCCGACCAGCCGCGCACCGATCAGGACGTGATCATGCCGATCGAGAAGGCGCTTTACGCCGAAGGGCACCTGGCCATCCTGAAGGGCAACCTGGCCGAGGAAGGCGCCGTTGCCAAGATCACCGGTTTGAAGAACCCGGTCATCACCGGGCCGGCACGCGTATTCGAGGACGAGCAGAGCGCGATGGAGGCGATCCTCGCCGACAAGATCAACCCAGGCGACGTGCTGGTGCTGCGCTACCTGGGGCCCAAGGGTGGGCCGGGGATGCCGGAGATGCTGGCGCCGACCTCGGCCATCATCGGCAAGGGGCTGGGCGAGTCAGTGGGCTTCATCACCGACGGCCGCTTCTCGGGCGGCACGTGGGGCATGGTGGTGGGCCATGTTGCGCCTGAAGCGTATGTAGGCGGGAATATCGCGCTGGTGCAGGAAGGGGATTCGATCACCATCGACGCGCACAAGCTGCTGCTGCGGGTGAATGTGTCGGATGAAGAGTTGGCGCGGCGCCGGGCTGAGTGGAAGCAGCCAGCGCCGCGTTATGCGCGGGGGGTGTTGGCGAAGTTTTCGCGGCTGGCGTCTACGGCGAGTAAGGGGGCGGTGACGGATTAATTGGGCTGGCTGGCGGGGGTGCTTGGCAAGAACGAATGCACCGAATGCACCAATCCCGACCAGAGCACCACCACCCAATCCCCCCTCACATCCCCCCCGGATCCCTCTCAATCTCCTCCAGCGTCGCATCGAGCCATTCAACCAGCCGCGCCTCCAGCGCCTGCGTCAATTCCGCCGCAAGCTGCGCGGTCAGCGGCGCCAGCCGCGCGCGCAGCGTTGCCTCGGTATGCGCCTCCACGACCTGCGGCCACTCGGTGCGGAACCGCATCATCACGCGTGTCAGCAACTCGCTGCGCATCGCGCGCAAGTCGTCTTCACCGGGCGCATCGGACGCGTAGCGGCTGGCCACGGTGTCCTCCGGTTCGGTGACGGGCAAGGCGGTATCGCCGTCTTCCAGCTCATCGGTCAAAACCGGAATCGCCAGCGCGTCCGGCTCACCCGTGTCGCCTACGTGCGTGACCACGCCCGACTCGGCCATGCCAGCCGTATCGATGACGCCGTCGTCCGATGGCGCCGCAGCAGCATCCGGCAAGTCCACCACCTCGGTCAGCAGCGGAATGCTGTCGTTGGGCCCGAGCCGCGGGATCACCCGCGAGGTCGTGCGTTCGCTCATGCTGAGTCTCCCCGTGGCTGGCTGAGATCGTGGTGCGTCAGCGCATAGCCGCGCTCACGGTAGAAGCGGTAGCGCTCGCGCCCGGCCTCGCGGTCTTCGGCGCCGGCGCCGACCACTTCTATCAGGCGCTCAAAGCTGGCGAACTGCCCCGGCGCCTGCGCATCCAGGTTGATCAGCAGCTGATGGTGCGGGACACCGTCCAGGCTGGTGGCCAAAACGATCGGCGTGACCGATGCGTTGGGACTGTCCACGCCGCAGTGAGGCAGGAAGTCCAGCGGCGAGAACGTCCACAGGCGCGCGTCGAGTTCCGCGAGCTGCGGCGGCTGGCCGTGCACCACGACCTTCTGGCCAGCGCTGTACGCCTTGCGGACCAGCCGGCAGACATAGCCGAGCTTGTCCGGCACGTTGCTGTGGAAATCGATGCGCGTCATGACTACCCTGCCCCTTGCGCCTGTCAGGCGGCGCGATCCATCAGGAACTGCGCCAGCAGCGGCACCGGACGGCCGGTGGCACCCTTGGCCGCGCCGCTCTTCCAGGCCGTGCCGGCGATGTCCAGGTGGGCCCAGTCGTACTTTTCTGTGAAGCGCGCCAGGAAGCAGGCGGCGGTCACGCTGCCGGCCGGGCGGCCGCCGATATTGGCCATGTCGGCGAAGTTCGACTTGAGCTGGTCCTGGTACTCGTCGTCCAGCGGCATGCGCCAGGCGGTGTCCATGGACGTGCGGCCGGCCTGCAGGAGCTGGTCGGCGAGCGCGTCGCTGCGCGCGTAGAGGCCGCTGTTGATGTGGCCCAGCGCGATGATGCAGGCGCCCGTCAGCGTCGCGACATCGATCACCGCGGCCGGCTTGAAGCGCTCGACGTAGGTCAGCGCGTCGCACAGGATCAGGCGGCCTTCGGCGTCGGTGTTCAGGATCTCGATGGTCTGGCCCGACATGCTGGTCACGACGTCGCCGGGCTTCGTGGCCACGCCGCTGGGCATGTTCTCGCAGGTCGGCACCACGGCGATCACGTTGAGCTTCAGGCCCATCTCGGCCACGGCCTGCAGCGTGCCCAGCACCGAGGCGGCGCCGCACATGTCGTACTTCATTTCATCCATGCCCTCGCCCGGCTTGAGCGAGATGCCGCCGGTATCGAAGGTGATGCCCTTGCCCACCAGCACGACCGGCGCCTGCTTGGCACCGGCGCCGTCATAGCGCAGCACGATGAACTGCGGCGGCTCGTCGCTGCCCCGGGTCACGGACAGGAACGAGCCCATGTTGAGCGCTTCGATCTGCTTGCGGCCGAGCACTTCCACCTTGAGCTTGTGGCGCTTGGCAATGGCGCGTGCCGTGTTGGCCAGGTAGGTCGGGGTGCAGATATTGGACGGCAGGTTGCCCAGGTCGCGGGTCAGTTCCATGCCGTTGGCAATGGCCGTGCCACGCACCACGGCCTGGGTCGCGGCCTTGGCATGGTTGGCGTCCACGGCCAGCACTACCTTGCGCAGCGTCGGCTTGTCGGCCGCGCCCGGCTTGCCGTTGGCGCGCTTCAGGCCCGGGTGGCGCTCCAGCAGGCGGTAGCCCGCGTCGCGCACCAGCGTGATGGTGGTAATGACCGCCCAGCCGATGTCGCGCTGCTGCGGCGGCTGCTGCGACAGGCACCACAGCGCCGAGGTGGCGCGCGTGGCCGACAAGGCACGCACGGCCGTGCGCACGGCTTCGGCAAAGGCCTTGTCGTTGAAATCCGCCTCTTTGCCCAGGCCGACCAGCAGCACGCGGGCGGCGCCCACGCCGGCCACTTCGTGCAGCGTGAGCTGCGTGCCGCGCTTGCCTTCGAAGTCGCCCTGCTTCAGCAACCGTGCGACCAAGCCCTTGGTGGCCACGTCGAGGGCCTTGGCCACGCCCGCCAGGTTCTGGCCTTCGAACACGCCGACCACCAGGCAGTCGGTCTTTGTCGCCAGGAAACCATTTTGGCCGGCTTTACTCCAATCCAGGGCTTTTGTGCTAAATTCCATCGCGCTTCCTTCCAGGGGCTTGTAGACACGAAAGCCTCCATTATCCGCGATTTTTATCCGCGACCTGCCGCTGCCGATCCGCCCCGCCGCCAGCCCGCTGTCCTGCGAGGCACTTCACGCACGGCTCATCGCCCGCGCCGGCCGGCAGTCCGGAACCGACACCGCATGATCTTTCAACAAGCCCTGCGACGCGAGCTCGCCTACACCGCCGGCGCGGTGTTCCTGGTGATGCTGACCTTCATGCTCACGTCGCTCGTGATCCGTATCCTGGGCCTGGCCGCCAATGGCAAGGCCAGCCCTAACGATGTGCTGATCCTGATCGGCCTGGCCACCATCGGCTACCTGTCCATCCTGCTCTCGGCCACGCTGTTCATCTCGACGCTGATCGTGCTGACGCGCTGGTACAAGGACTCCGAGATGGTGGTCTGGTTCTCGGCCGGCATCTCGCTGCGCGACCTGGTCAAGCCGGTGCTGCAGTTCGCCGCGCCGTTCATCGTGCTGGCGCTGCTGCTGGGCATGTTCGCGTGGCCGTGGGCCAACCAGCAGAGCGCGCTGTTCCGCGACCGCTTCGAGCAGCGCGGCGTGCTGTCGATGATTGCCGCCGGGCGTTTCATCGAGCCATCCAACGGCAACTACGTGCTGTTCATCGAAGGCATCGATGCCGACATGAAATACGCCCGCAACGTCTTCGTCGCCAATGCCGAGGCCAACAAGATCGGCGTCGCGCTGGCCCACCAGGGCACCTTCGAAACCATGCCCAACGGCGACCGCCTGGTGGTGATGGAGAACGGCCGCCGCTACGCGGGCACGCCGGGCCAGATCGACTATCGCATCGTCGAGTTCGAGCGCTATGCGGTCAAGGTGGACAACAAGCCACCTGAAAGCCAGAACGAGCAGCCGCCCAAGAGCCGCAACACCATCGACCTGCTGCGCAACCCCACGCGCGAGAACCTCGGCGAGCTGCTCTGGCGCATTTCGCTGCCGATTCTCGCCTTCAACTTCGTCATGATCGCGATCCCGCTGGCATACGTGAACCCGCGGCTCGGGCGCTACACGCCGCTGGTATTCGCGGTGCTGATCTACCTGACCTACAGCAACATGATCAACCTCGCCCAGTCCTGGGTGCGCTCCGGCTCGGTCCCGTTCTGGCTGGGGTGGTGGCCGATCCACCTGGTGGTGTTCCTGGCCGCGCTGCTGATGTTCCGCTACCGCCAGAACCGCAGCCTGGGAGGCTGGCGCGCCGTGTTCGGGCGTCGGCCCGCACCCGCCAAGGGGGGTACGGCATGAGGCTGCTGCGCGTCTATGAGCGCTACTTTGCGCGCCAGGTTTATGGGGTGTTCATCTTCATCCTGTTCGCGGTGCTGTCGTTGTTCGTGTTCTTCGACTTGCTCAACGAACTGGAGAGCGTCAACGGCAAGTACACCTCGCTGATCGCGTTCCTGCATGTCCTGCTGCAGGCCCCCACGCGGATCTACGAGGTGTTGCCGATCGCAGTGCTGATCAGCGCGATCTATGTCTTCTCGCAGCTCGCCAGCCAGTCCGAGTACACCATCTTCCGCGTGGCGGGGCTCAATACGCGCCAGGCGCTGTTCTCGCTGTTCAAGCTGGCGGTGCCGCTGGCCATCATCACGTTCATCTTCGGCGAGTTCATCGGGCCGCGCGCGGAGCAGTTCGCGCAGAAGATCAAGCTGGAAGCCATTGGCGCCACGGTCTCGTCGGACTTCCGCTCCGGCGTGTGGGTCAAGGACCGCGACAAGGACGCGACCGGCAGCGAGGTTACGCGCTTCGTCAATGTGGCCGGGTTGCGGCCGGACCAGACCATCACGGGCATCACGGTCTACGAGTTCGACGACCGTTACCGCCTGCGCGTCATCCGCGTGGTCAAGGAAGGCCGGTACCAGGGTGCCCAGTCGTGGCAGCTCAACGATGTCAACGAAACCCGCTTTTCCGAACTGAACCAGCAGCCGTCCACCACCCGGCGCGACGGCCTGGCGCCCGAGTTCCGCGCGGAACAGGTGCGCTTCCCGAGCGTCACCATGCACTCTGAACTCACGCCCCAGATCCTGTCCGTGCTGCTGGTCACGCCCGAGCGCATGTCCACGCTGGACCTGTTCCGCTATATCCGGCACCTGCGTGACAACAAGCAGGACACGCAGCGCTACGAGATCGCGTTCTGGAAGAAGGTGGTCTACCCGCTGACGCTGTTCGTCATGATGGCGCTTGCCCTGCCCTTCGCGTACCTGCACGCGCGTGCCGGCGCGGTCGGCGTCAAGGTGTTCGGCGGGATCATGCTCGGGCTGTCTTTCCACCTGTCGAATACGCTGTTCTCGCACGTGGGGCTGCTGCATACGTGGCCGCCGATCGTGTCGGCGCTCGTGCCAGGCACGCTGTACCTGCTGCTGGCGCTGACGGCGTTGCGCTGGGTCGATCGTCACTGACGCAAGGCCACGCCATGCAACCGACCGAAACCACGCCCAGTCGCCAGGCCCTTGTCCTGTTCGCGCATGGCGCGCGCGATGTGCGCTGGCGTGAACCATTCGACCGGCTGGCGCAGAAGCTCTGCGCCGTGCTGCCGGATATGCCGGTGCGCCTTGCCTTCCTGGAACTGATGTCGCCGCAGTTGCCGGAGGCCCTCGGTGAACTGGCTGCCGCAGGCGTCGACGAGATCACCGTAGTACCTGTGTTCTTTGGCCAGGGCGGCCACCTGCGGCGCGACCTGCCGGCGCTGGTCGATGCCTGCCGGCAACAGTACCCTGCCCTGTCGATTCGCTGCGCCGCGGCCGTGGGCGAAGCCGACAGCGTACTGGATGCGATTGCCTCGTACTGCGTGGCGTCGCTCGCCCCGGCTGCGACTGATGGCGCCTGAAAGAAAGGTTCTTCGCCGGAATGCGGGGGATGGAAGATGATGGGGTTTGTGTGCTTGGCAGGCGCCGCTGGCCATCAACGATACGCTTCTTGTTTTCAAGCGGCTTTGGTCTCGCGAGACGTGGTTGCCCGTTCGAACCTGCTACGCATAGTGATTCAGAACCAGTGCCTGCGATAACCGGCTTGTGTACGATCCCCATGTAGGGCTCGGGTACAGCGTTCCAACAGCGTCAGCGGTGGGACGCCTACGGCTGCGCTGCGCGCACGTCCTAGTCGGTCTGCGACGGGCATCATCGTCGCCAGTGCCAACGGTTCGGTTTCTCTGCTTCGCTGCGGCGCGGTTTGCCTGCGGCCTGGGTTACTTTTTGTCGCTCGGACAAAAAGTGACTCGCCGGCTACGCCGGCGAAACAGCGGCGCCTGCCAAGCACGACAACCCATCATCCCCCATCCCCCACAATCCGCCGAGGAACAAAAAAAACCGGGCAGTTGCCCGGTCGTTCTTTCGTCTGCAACGCTGCCTCAGGCCGCTTTCGCCGCAACAGGCTCCGTCACATCGAGCACCGGCTCCGTCGCCCGGCCCGCCAGCGCCGCGCCGATCATCAGCAAGCTCGGCTGTGCCGGGTCGATCCAGCCGGCTGCCTCGCCGGCCGCCATCTGCTGCAGCGTGAAGGCATGGCTGCGCTGGCGCGGCGTGCTCACGGCCTCCACTACCCAGGCCGGTGTCGAAGGAGCCTTGCCGTGCGCGATCAGTTGCGCCGCGATGGCCGCAGCCTGGTCACGCCCCATGTAGTAGACCAGCGTATCGGCGCGCACATCGGCCTCGATGTCGGCCACCGCGGCCGGCACTTCGGTGCCGTCCGCCGCCTTGGCCTGCGTGGCAAAGGCAACGCTGCGCGACACGCCGCGCTTGGTGAGCGGCTTGGCGATGGCCGATGCGGCCGCGAGCGCGGCGGTAATGCCGGGCACCACCTCGTACGCGATGCCCGCGGCTTCCAGCGCCTGAAGCTCCTCGTCGGCGCGGCCGAACAGCATGGGGTCGCCGCCCTTCAGGCGCACCACGCGTTCGAACTTGGTAGCCATGTCGACGATCTGGCGGTTGATGAACAATTGCGCCGTCGAACGCTTGCCACAACGCTTGCCCACTTCCACCAGCTTCGCCTGCGGACACCAGGCCAGCATCTCCGGCGATACCAGTGCGTCATGCAGCACGACCTGGGCTTCGCCCAACAACCGTGCACCACGCACCGTAATGAGGTCCGCCGCCCCGGGACCCGCCCCGATCAGGTAGACCTTGCCGGTCGCTTTGCCTGTCTTGCTCATCATCTGCCCCTTGCGCTTGCGCTTGACTGCGTGTCGTAACGCTCAGGAGTACGCACGGATCATGCCCGCGGCCACCGTATGATTGGTCGCCTCGTCGATCAGCACGAATGCGCCGGTCGCCGGGTTGTCACCGTAGGTGTCGCAAACAATCGGCTTCTGCAGCGAGAGTTGCACCGAGCCGATATCGTTCAGGCGGATCTCGTGACGGCCCGTCTCGTGCGACAGCGTGTGCACGTCGAGCACGCGATCCACCGCCGATATGCGCGCGAACACGCTGGCCGTGGTGTGCTTGAGCACGTACTTGCGCGACGGGTTCAGCGATTCGTCGTCGAACCAGCACAGGTCGGCCTGCAGCTTCTTGGCCGAGGCGGCCGTCGCGTCGGCGGTAACGAACATGTCACCGCGTGATACATCGACGTCCTCGGCCAGGCGCACCGTTACGGTATCGCCCGCGCTGGCGGAGTCGGCGGCGCCGTTCGGCGTCAGCACCTCGGCCACCACGGCTTCGCGGTTGGCCGGCAGCACGCGCAGCTTCTGGCCGACGCGCACGGTGCCTGCCTCGACACGGCCGGCATAGCCGCGAAAATCGTCCGACTGCGAGCCGTCCTGGCGGATCACCAGTTGCACCGGGAAGCGCAGCGCGGCGTCGCCTTCGGGCGCGGCTTCTTCCACTGGCAGCTCTTCGAGCAGCGGCAGCAAGGACTCGCCCTGATACCACGGCATGGCGTCGCTGGCATGCACGATATTGTCGCCGCGCAGCGCCGACACCGGCACGTAGCGCACGTCCTTCAGGCCGAGCTGTTCAGCCAGTTCGGCATAGGCCGCGCGGATTTCGTTGAAGCGTTCTTCGCTGTAGTCGACCAGGTCCATCTTGTTGACGGCCACGATCACGTGCTGCAGCTCCAGCAGCTTCAGGATGGCCGAATGGCGCTTGGTCTGCGCGAGCAGCTCGGCGCGGCCGTCCTTGACCGTCACGCGGGTGGCGTCCACCAGCACGATGGCCGCGTGCGCGGTCGAGGCGCCCGTGACCATGTTGCGCGTGTACTGCTCGTGGCCCGGCGTATCGGCGATGATGAACTTGCGGCGCGCCGTGGAGAAATAGCGGTACGCCACGTCGATGGTGATGCCCTGCTCCCGCTCGGCTTCGAGGCCGTCAGTCAGCAGCGAGAAATCGATTTCTTCGCCCGCGGTGCGCTTGTTCTTGGCGTTGGCGAGCGCAGTGAGCTGGTCGGACAGCACGGCCTTGCTGTCGAACAGCAGGCGGCCGATCAGCGTGCTCTTGCCGTCGTCGACGGAGCCGGCGGTAATGAAGCGCAGCAGGCCCTGGTGGGTAGATTGGTGAGTCATGTCTGAATCCTTGGCTGCGTCGGCTTAGAAATAGCCTTCCTTCTTGCGGCGTTCCATCGACGCCTCGCTGGTCTGGTCGTCCATGCGCGTGGCGCCGCGCTCGGTGATCTCGGTCACGGCCGTCTCGGCGATGATCGATTCCGGCGAATCCGCCGTGCTGGCCACCGGGCAGGTGCAGCTGATGTCGCCCACTGTGCGGAAGCGGACCGACAGCACCTCGCTGACGTCGCCGTCCTGCTTCGGCGTGATCGGCGTCACCGGCACCAGCAGGCCGTTCTTGCGCACCACTTCGCGCTGGTGCGCGTAGTAGATCGGCGGCAGCGCCAGCTTTTCGCGGGCGATGTACTGCCACACGTCCAGCTCGGTCCAGTTCGAGATCGGGAACACGCGCATCTGCTCGCCCTGCGCCATGCGGGCGTTGTAGAGGCTCCACAGCTCGGGGCGCTGGGCCTTGGGGTCCCACTGGCCGAACTCGTCGCGGAACGAGAAGATGCGCTCCTTGGCGCGGGCCTTCTCTTCGTCGCGGCGGGCACCGCCCATCAGCGCGTCGAACTGGTGCTCGGCGATGGTTTCCAGCAGCGTCACAGCCTGCGCGGCGTTGCGCGAGTCAGTGTCCTTGCGCAGGCGCACGGTGCCGCGCTTGATGGAATCTTCCACGTGCCCCACCACCAGGCGCGCGCCGAGCTCGGCCACGCGCTGGTCGCGGAACGTGATCACTTCCGGGTAGTTGTGGCCGGTGTCGATGTGCACCAGCGGGAACGGCAGGTCGATCTTGCGGTCACCGAGGCGGAAGGCCTTCAGCGCCAGGTGCAGCATGACGATCGAATCCTTGCCGCCCGAGAACAGCAGCGCCGGGTTGCGGCACTCGGCCACGACCTCGCGGATGATGTAGATCGACTCGGCCTCCAGGCGGTCGAGGTGGTCGTTCTGTACCTGCAGCAGGTGCGCCACGTTGCTGGCGGCGCTTGCGATGTCGTTCATGATGCCCATGTCGTTCGGCCTCGAATGCTTCAATGCGTCAATGCTTGATGTTCTGTTCGTGGAGCCCGCACTCTTTCGAGTCCTTGCTCTCCCACCACCAGCGCCCGGCACGCACGTCCTCACCGGCGCGCACCGCGCGGGTACAGGGTTCGCAGCCAATGCTGGGGTAGCCCTTGGCATGCAGCGCGTTGACCGGCACGTTGTGGCGCTTCAGGTAAGCCCATACCTCGGCCTCGGTCCAGTCCGCGAGCGGATTGAACTTCGGGATGCCGCGGGCTTCGTCCAGTTCCTCGAACGGCAGCTCGGCGCGCGTGACGGCCTGTTCGCGGCGCTGGCCGGTCATCCAGGCATCGGCGTGCGACAGCGCTCGGTTGAGCGGCTCCACCTTGCGGATGCCGCAGCATTCCTTGCGCAGGTCGACGCTGTCATAGAACGCGTTCAATCCGTGCTTCTTCAGGTAGTTCTCGACGGCCTCGGTGTCCGGCGTGAACTGCTCGACGGTGTAGCCGTAGTGCGCCTTGACCTGATCGAGGACAGCCAGGGTCTCGGCGTGCAGGCGCCCGGTGTTCAGCGTGAACACGCGGATGCCGGCGCGTACGGCCTCCGTGCCGCGCAGGATCGCATCGGTCAGCACCATGTCCTCGGCGGCGAGGCTGGTGGCGAAGCGCGCGCGGAAGAAGCGCCCGGCAATGCCCGCCAGGCGGGTCGCCAGCTCGCGCTCCTTCTCTTCCAGCGCCGCCAGGCTGCCCGTGCACTCGGGCATGGTCCACAGCGCGGGACGCAGCGCCGACGCCGGCGCGCCGGCATCCACCACCGCGATGTCGCTCAATGCACTGCTCATGCCGATTCCCTTGCGCCAAACTCGGCGCGCGCGCGCCGGAACAGCGGCAGCGGCTCGTCGACCGAAGCCTGGTACGTCACGGTGAACTCGGTGAAGCCCTTGATCGCGTCGTCGATGTTCTTGTCGGCACGCACCGCGAAGGTGTCGAAGCCGCAGCGCTTCATGAAGTTGAGCTGGTCGCGCAGCACGTCGCCGATCGCGCGCAGCTGGCCCTTCCACTGGTAGCGGGTGCGCAGCAGGTAGGCCGTGGAAAAGCCGCGGCCATCGCGGAACACCGGGAAATCGACCGCGACCACGGCCACGCCGTCGAACAGCGCCTGGGCATCGCCCGGCTCGTCTTCGGGAGCAAGCCACACGCCGGTGCGCTCGCGCGCGCGGCCGGCCAGCAGGCCTTCATGCGACTTCCACACCGACAGCGGGAACAGGACGGCATCCTGGCTCTGCACGGCGGCGGTGATCTGCTCGTCGGTCAGCGGCTGGCCCTCGGCGCCGCGCAGCACGGTCCAGCTGTCTTCGACGATGACCGGGGTGACCGCGTCGGCGGTACGTTGCAGTTGAATGATCTTTGCCATGTGTCTTTCTCCGGTCCTCAGGCTTCGGCGCGCTCGCGCGGTTGCTTGTCGGCGTACACGCGTTCCTTGAACGGGGTGATGCCGATCCGGTTCACGGTTTCGATGAAGCGCTCGTCTTCGATGCGGTTGGCCACGAAGGTCTCGATGATGCGCGAGATCACATCCGGCATTTCCTCGGCGCTGAACGACGGGCCGATGACCTTGCCCAGCGCCGTGCTGTTGCCCTGGGCGCCGCCCAGCGTGACCTGGTACCACTCGGAACCATCCTTGTCGACGCCGAGGATGCCGATATTGCCGACATGGTGGTGGCCGCAGGCGTTGATGCAGCCCGAGATGTTCAGCGACACTTCGCCCAGGTCATGGACGAAGTCCAGGTTGTCGAAACGCTCCTGGATGGCCAGCGCGATCGGGATCGACTTGGCGTTGGCCAGCGAGCAGAAGTCGCCGCCAGGGCAGGCGATGATGTCGGTCAGCAGGCCGATGTTGGCAGTGGCCAGGCCAGCCTTCTTCGCCAGTTGCCACAGCTCGTACAGGTCGTGCTTCTTCACGTCCGGCAGCACCAGGTTCTGCTCGTGCGCGACGCGCAGCTCGCCGAAGCCGAAGCGGTCGGCCAGGTCGGCCACGGCTTCCATCTGCTCGGCGGTAGCGTCGCCCGGAGGCGAGACCGGACCCGGCTTGGTCGACAGCGTCACGGCGGCGTAGCCCGGTACCTTGTGGCCATGCACGCTGCGGCTGACCCAGCGGGCGAAGGCCTTGTCTTCGAGCAGGTGCTTCTCGTACGAAGTGTCGGTGTCGGCCAGCTTTTCATAGGCCGGCGGCGCGAAGTACTGCGCCACGCGGTCGAACTCGTCCTGCGTCAGCGTGCCCGGGCCGTCCTTGCTGTACTGCCATTCCTCTTCGACTTCCTGCGCGAACTTCTCGGCGCCGATGGCCTTGACCAGGATCTTGATGCGCGCCTTGTACTTGTTGTCGCGGCGGCCATAGCGGTTGTACACGCGGATGGCGGACTCGACGTAGGTCAGCATGTGCTGCCACGGCAGGTCGTCCTTGATGACCGTGCCGAGGATCGGGGTACGGCCCAGGCCGCCGCCGGCCAGCACGCGGATGCGGGTCTCGCCGGCGTCGTTCTTGTAGGCGTAGATGCCGATGTCATGCATCTGCACCACGGCGCGGTCGTCCTTCGAGGCCGAGATCGCGATCTTGAACTTGCGCGGCAGGAACGCGAATTCCGGCTGGAACGTGCTCCACTGGCGCAGCAACTCGGCCAGCACGCGCGGGTCCACCGACTCGTCCGGCGCCACGCCGGCGAAGTGGTCGGTGGTGATATTGCGCACGCAGTTGCCCGAGGTCTGGATGCCGTGCATCTCGACGCTGGCGAGCTCGGCCAGCACGTCTGGCACGCGCTCGAGTTCCATCCAGTTGTACTGGATGTTCTGGCGCGTGGAGAAGTGGCCGTAGCCGCGGTCGTACTCGCGCGCGATGTGGGCCAGCTTGCGCAGCTGCTTGGAGGCCAGCAGGCCGTACGGAATCGCCACGCGCAGCATGTAGGCATGGCGCTGCATGTACAGGCCGTTCTGCAGGCGCAGCGGCAGGAATTCTTCCTCGGTCAGCTCGTCCGACAGGCGGCGGCGCACCTGGTCACGGAACTGGGCGACGCGCTCGTTGACGATGCGCTGGTCATATTGGTCGTACTGATACATGGCGGGGTCCGTTCAGTATTCGTGGGATTCAGGAGACGAGCTTGATGGCGACCAGGGTCAGCGTGGTGGCCAGGGCCGCGCGCACCAGGCGCTCGGGCAGCGCGCGGGAAAGCTGAGCACCCAGCCAGATGCCGGGGATCGAGCCCACCAGCAGCGCCAGCAGCAGATTCCAGTCGACGGTGCCGAGCCACACATGGCCCAGCCCGGCCAGCGCCGTCAGCGGGACGGCGTAGGCGATATCGGTGCCGGCCACTTCGGCCGGCTTCATTTGCGGATACAGCAGCAGGATCAGCGTGGCGCCGACCGCGCCGGCGCCGATCGAGGAAACGGTCACCAGCACGCCCAGCACAGCGCCCACCACGATCGTGGCGATGGCCTGCGAGCGGCCAGCGAGCTGAAAGCGCGGATTGCGTTCGAGCCAGACCAGCATCTGCTTGCGGAACAGCAGCGACAGCACGGTCAGCAGCACCGACACGCCGATCGTCACGCGAATCGCGTGCAGCCACTGTCCATTGAGTTCACCGGCGCTCTTCAGGACCAGGATGGCGGCCGCCGCGGCCGGCAGGCTGCCAAGGCACAGGCGGCGCACGACCTGCCACTGCACATGCCCGTGCGCACGGTGCGCTAGCGTGCCGAAGCCCTTGGTGATCGACGCGAAGGCCAGGTCCGTACCGACCGCCGTGGCCGGCGAGAAGCCGAACAGCAGCGTCAGCAGCGGCGTCATGAGCGAGCCCCCGCCCACACCGGTCAGACCGACGAGGACGCCTACGAGCAGACCGGAAACGGTATAGGCAAGGGACATTGGGAGGCTCGGCTGGGCCAGTCCGTCTTGCCGGCGCCACTTTCAGGGTGGCGGCTGCGGGCGCAATGCGGGCTGGCCGTTCATTAACAAAGTTCGAGAATCGTAATAAACTGGCCTCATACCTCAAACTAATAAGAAGTTGTTTGTTTATACGACTGAAGTTATATGAACCTGCACCAGTTTCGTTTTGTGCGTGAAGCGGTACGCCAGAACTACAATCTGACGGAAGCTGCAAAAGCGCTCTACACATCACAACCCGGTGTGTCCAAGGCCATTATTGAGCTGGAAGAAGAGCTGGGTGTCGATATCTTCACGCGCCATGGCAAGCGCATCCGCAGCCTGACCGAGCCGGGGCGCCGCATCCTGAACTCGGTGGAGAAGATTCTCCAGGAAGTGGAAAGCCTGAAGCGTGTCGGCATGGACTATGCCGCCCAGGACCAGGGCAACTTCACCATCGCGACGACGCACACCCAGGCGCGCTATGCGCTGCCGCGCGTCATCAGCGAGTTCACGAAGCGCTACCCGAAAGTGCGGCTGTCGATCCAGCAGGGCAACCCGGCACAGATTGCCGACATGCTGCTCCATGACCAAGCCGACATCGGTATTGCTACCGAAGGCATTTCCGACGAGAAGACCCTGGTCTCGCTACCCGGCTACCAATGGCAACATGTGGTGATCACGCCACCCGACCACCCGCTGCTGGAAAAGAAACATCTGGCGCTGGAGGACCTGAAGAACTACCCGCTCATCACTTACGACCCGAATTTCGCCGGACGGCCGAAGATCGACAAGGCGTTCGAGCTGCGCCACCTGCAGCCCGACATCATCCTGGAAGCGATCGATGCGGACGTGATCAAGACCTATGTGGAGATCGGGCTGGGCATCGGCATTGTCGCCGGCCTTGCGTATGATGCCGAGCGCGACCGCAACCTGCGGGGCATCCCGGCCGGGCACCTGTTCGGCACCAATGTGACGCACCTGGCCGTCAAGCAGGGCGCCTACCTGCGCAGCTTCGTCTATACCTTCATCGAACTGTTTTCGCCAACGCTGAACCGCAAGCTGGTGGAACAGGCCATGTCGGGCGAGCACGAGGCCTACGAACTTTGAGCCCCGTCGCCCCGCCCTTTCTTCTTATGCAGGACACTTTCATGCACGTTTTCCTGGCACGCCCGTGCCGCCCGCAGCCGGAGGCCCGCTCATGAGCGAACTCCCGCAGATCCACTGGACCGAGGACGGCGCCGAGCATAGCGCGCGCTGGCGCTCCGAAGCCGGCCTGCCGCCGCCGCGCCGCGTGGTGGTGGCCGATGACACTACCTCCGCCGACACCGCCTACCGCCTGGCCTGCGAAGGCACCGCGCTGTTGTGGCGCGGCGACTTCCAGAACGCGCGTCAGCTGCTGCAGGCCATGGCCCGCCGTACCGAGCGCAAGCCCAAGAAGAAGAGCCGGCCCGGGCACAAACCCGCCGCACCCGAGTCGATCACCGAGGCTTTCCACCAGCACAGGCTGGCGCAGTCCCAGCGCGCACGGACGCTGGGCATGCTGTTGCTGCCCTTCGACGTCGGCCACAAGGTGCCGCTGCGCCGCGCGCCGGATGTCACGCAGGCTTGCGAGCAGGTTTATGGCGAAGCCGGCGAGGCCTATGTGGCGTCGATGCGCGAGCTGCTCGGCATGATCGGCGCCTACGAATGGCGCCGCAAGGGCGTGGAGATTCCCGCGCTGGGCGCGCGCATCCACCCGTGGTACGGCGTCTTCTCGCCGGTGCGCGGCGAGTATGTGGACCTGGTCGCCAATGAGCCGCTGCCTTCGAAGACCCTTGCCTTCGACATCGGCACAGGCACCGGCGTGCTATCGGCCGTGCTGGCCAGGCGTGGCGTCCAGCGCGTCGTGGCCACGGACCAGGATGCGCGCGCACTGGCTTGCGCGCGCGAGAATCTCGAACAGCTTGGTGTGGCTGGCCAGGTAGAGATCCTGGAGGCCGACCTGTTCCCGCCGGGCCGCGCGCCGCTGGTCGTCTGCAACCCGCCCTGGGTCCCGGCACGACCGAGCTCGCCCGTGGAGCGCGCCGTCTACGATCCCGACAGCGCGATGCTGCGCGGCTTCCTCGACGGCCTGGCGGCGCACCTCGAGCCTGGCGGCGAGGGCTGGCTGTTGCTGTCCGACCTGGCCGAGCACCTCGGCCTGCGCTCGCGCGAGCAACTGCTCGGCTGGATCGAAGCGGCCGGCCTGCAGGTGCTGGGCCGCTCGGACATCCGCCCGCGCCACCCGCGTGCGGCGGACGCCGCGGACGCGCTGCATGCAGCGCGCTCGGCGGAAGTCACTTCGCTCTGGCGGCTGGGCGCACGGTAAGCACGCGCCACTGGACAATGCGGACGATCAGCCGCTCCGCTATGCTTGCTGCCTGACTGCTTCTCTCCCCACATCCGCGGGAGAGAAGCAGCAGAGAAAAAAGAGAAAACACATCAAGAGGAGAACCATGTCCAACCTGCTGCGCCGCGCGCTCGCCGTCGCCTGCGCCTCCGCCACCGCACTGATTGCCAATGCCGCATTTGCCGACATCCGTGTCGGCGTGGATGTCTCGACCACCGGGCCGGCGGCATCGATCGGCATTCCGTCGAAGAACACCGTCCTGATGTGGCCCCAGACGCTCGGCGGGCAGAAAGCCCACTACGTCCTGCTCGACGACGGCTCGGACCCCGCCGCCGCGGTGCGCAACGTGCGCAAGCTGATTTCCGAGGAAAAGGTCGATGTCATCGTCGGCCCCAACATCACGCCCAACGCGATTGCCGCGCTGGATGCCATCGCCGAGAACGAAACGCCCATGGTGGCGCTGGCCGCCTCCGCCGCGATCATCGAGCCGCTGACCGATGCGCGCCGGCGCTGGGCCTTCAAGATGCCGCAGAACGACTCGCACATGGCCACGGTGCTGACCGAGTACATGGGCAACCATGGCGTGAAGACGGTCGGCTTCATCGGTTTCTCCGACACCTACGGCGAAAGCTGGTGGCGCGAGTTCTCGCGCCTGGCGGAAGTGCGCAAGCTGAAGGTCGTCGGCAATGAACGCTTTGGCCGCAACGACACCTCGGTGACCGGGCAGGTGCTCAAGCTGATGTCGGCCAACCCGGACGCCATCCTCATCGCCGGCTCGGGCACGCCCGCGGTGCTGCCGCAGAAGACGCTGGTCGAGCGCGGCTACAAGGGAAGGATCTACCAGACCCATGGCATCGCCACGTGGGACTTCCTGCGTGTGGGTGGCAAGGACGTGGAAGGCACGCTGTTCCCGACCGGTCCCGTCGTGGTGGCACGCCAGTTGCCGGCCAGCCATCCCGTGCGCAAGGTGGCGCTCGATTTCGTCACGCGCTATGAAGCGAAGTACGGCGCCGACAGCGTGACCCAGTTCGCCGGCGACGCGTGGGGCGCGTGGCAATTGCTGGACGATGCCTCGCGGCGCGCGCTGAAGACCGGCGCCCAGCCTGGCACACGCGAATTCCGCAACGCCTTGCGCAACGCCATTGAAGCCACCACCAACCTCACCGTTCCCAACGGCGTGCTGAACCTGAACGCGAAGGACCACCAGGGCTTCGACCAGCGCTCGCGCGTGATGGGAACCGTCCGCAACGGCAAGTTCGCCTACGCGGGCGACGAGTAGCACCTGTAGCCATTGCGACCGGCACGGCCGCCCTGAAAGGGAAACACCGCATGACCACCACCACTCCACAATCCTCCGCGCGCACCGTCGCCTTTATCGGCCTGGGCGCGATGGGCACGCACATGGTCCGCCACCTGCTGGCCGCCGGCCATTCGGTGCGCGCCTTCGTGCGCCGCCCGGAAGCCGCCGAGGCTGCGCGCGCGCTTGGCGCCGAGCCGTACTTCACGCCCGCCGAAGCCGCGCGCGGCGCCAGCGTGGTGTTCACCAACGTCACGTCGTCCGAGGACGTGCGCCAGGTGCTGCTCGGCGAGAACGGCGCGATCCACGGCGCCGCCCCCGGCACGGTCTGCGTCGACCACAGCACCATCTCGCCGATCGTCACGCGCGAAATCGCCGCCGCGCTGGCCGCGCGCGGCATCGACATGCTGGACTGCCCGGTATCCGGCGGCACCATGGGGGCCGAGGCCGCCACGCTGACCATCATGGTCGGCGGCAAGCCCGCCGTGCTGGAAGACGTGCGCCCGCTGCTGGCGCTGCTCGGCAAGACCATCACGCACATTGGCGACCACGGCGCTGGCCAGGTGGCCAAGCTGTGCAACCAGATCGCGCAGGTGGTCAACATCGAAGGCATCGCCGAGGCCATGCGCTTCGCGTCTGCGCAGCAGGTCGATACGGCGCGCGTGTTCGAGGCCATGTCCACCGGCATGGCCGGCAGCCGCATGCTCGACATGATGGGCCCCAAGATGGTCGCCCGCGACTTCGCCGCCGGCATCGAGGCGCGGCTGCATGACAAGGACTTCGGACTGGCGCGCGATATCGCGGGGCAGATCGGACTGACGCTGCCCGCTCTGCAGGCCACTTCCGCCCAGCTGCAGATCCTGATGGACAAGGGCTGGGGCAAGGACGACACCTCGTCCCTGCTGCGCGTGCTGGAGGATTGAGCGCGGCTACGCCCTGACGCCCGTCAGGGCCAGGACAGCGCGCAGCAGCGTGCTGTCGGGATTGGCCAGGTCGTCCATCACGTTGAAGTGATGACGGCCCGGCAGCGGCACATCCTGCGCCGCATTGGCATTGGCCGGCCACGCGGCGCGGATCAACGCGTTCTGGCGGTGGTACTCGGCGGCTTCCAGTTCGCCCACGGCCGTCACCAGCGGCGCGTGCGTCGCGGGCTGCATGAATGCCGGCGACAGGCGCGCCACGTCGGCCTCGGACAGGCGCAGGTCGCGCTGCAGGAAGTCGGCGCGGCGCAGCGGCTCCAGGTCGTACAGGCCGCTGATCGACAGCCCGCCCTTGATCAGGTCGTCCGGCAGGTCCTGGCCCACCTGCGGCCACAGCGCCGCCATCAGCATGGCCACGAGGTGACCGCCAACCGAGTGGCCCGCCACGAAGATGCGCGCGTGGTCGTGGCCGAGCCGCTCCGATTGCCGGTAGAGCCACGCTACGCTGCCCACCACCTGGCGCACGATGGCCGGTACGGTCACGGACGGGCACAACGAATAGTTCACGACCGCCACCGATACGCCGAGCCGCGGCAGCTCGCTCGCCACGAAGCTGTGGTCGCGCTTGTCGAGCGCGCGGAAATAGCCCCCATGCACGAACACCAGCAGCGGCGGGCGCTCGCCGGTCCCCGGGAAGTAGTCCAGCCGCTCGTCCTGCGCGTGGGCCGAACCCGGTGCGGCATAGCTGAGATCCTCCTGGTAGCCGCCGCGCGCGCGTACCTGCGCCGACAGCGTCGCCCAGCGCGCCATGTGCTCGGCGTTGTCGGGCACGCGGGCGCGGTTGTTGTATTCTCGCTCGTAGAAGGCCGGGTCCTGCGAAGGCAGCCGGGCCAGGCTGGCCAGGGAGGATTGTGCGGGCATGGCGTGCTCGGTGGCGCGTGGCAAACCCTGCCATCGTAGCTCCGGCCCGGCCTGCGCGGATATCCGTACCAATACCACTCACCGGACCGCGCCATGGTCGTCAAACGCAGTCTCCGGGCCGGCCGGCCCGACCAGCTCGGCCCGCCCGAACCCACGCCGGACGACGCCGCCGGCCGCTGCCCGCTCTGCGGCAGGCCACTCGTGGAAGGCCCGAGCACCGACCTCCACCATCCCGTGCCGCGCAGCCATGGCGGGCGCGACACCGTACCGATGCACCGCGTCTGCCACCAGAAAATCCACTCGGTCTTCACCGAGGCCGAGCTGGCGGGCGGCTTCCACGACTGGGAGGCACTGCGGCACCACCCGGCCATGGCCGACTTTATTCGCTGGATCGCCCGCAAGCCGCCCGAATACAACGACCGCAGCCGCCACACAAACGCCCGGCGGGGCCGCTGAGCGCGCCCGCAGGTTGTCGGCAGCGACGATTTCCGGCATAATTCGCGGCTCAGCGCGGTGCCGATTCAGGCGCCCACACCTGCCCGGGTGGTGAAACAGGTAGACGCAGGGGACTCAAAATCCCCCGCCGCAAGGCGTGTCGGTTCGAGTCCGACCCCGGGCACCAGACACAGTTCCAAAGCAGTTCCCAGAACCCGCAAACCCCGCCCAGCCTGGCTTTGCGGGGTTTTTTGTTTCCCGTAGAGTCCGAGAACGTCCTCACTCCAGTGAAACCCCATATTCCGGGGTGGCGCTCTGCTGTTTCACCCGCTGCAGCATCCTCCGAGCAACGGCCACCCGCCAATTTGCGGAAACACCAAGAACCCCGCCCGAGAGAAGCTTTGGATACGCCAGCAGCGCCCAGAACTATCGTGGGCTACCCAGCACTTTCGCATGCACGAAAACGCTCGGGTTTCTTGATTGGCATCAAGAGCCAATTCCCCTGGATGCCCACACTGACAATGCGAATTCGAATTCTATCCAGCAGAGCCTCCCTTTTCGTAGCCTGGTTCTTCGCTGCCGGCGCCTTTTTCGCATGGCTCCACAACGTGCTTGAAGGCAAAGACTAACCTTGAACCGAAAGGGCTTGTCTGACACGGCACACGCCTTCCCTTGCCTGGACGTTTGCTCTTTGCCCCTTCCGTCTGGACTGGCGGTCGACTGTGGATAGCACCGGCCCCAATTTCTACCGATTCGCGACAACACGAAAGGCCCTTCATGGAACCTCGACAACAGCAGTTTTCCCTCTGGTATGTGCTCTTGGCCGTCTCGGCGATGCTCATCCTTCAGAGTGTCCTGTTCTCGTCCCACGTCGAAACGTTACCGTACAGCGACTTCAAGGTTCTGCTCAAGGCGGGCAAGCTCAAGGACATTTCCCTTGGCGAGGGCGCCATTACGGGTACGGTCAACACCGATGGCATTGAGCATTTGCTTCCCAAGCAACAAGTCGAAGAGATGCAGCGTCAGGAGAAGGGGGACCACCTGTTCTCAACGCTCCGGGTCAATGACCCGAATCTGGTCCAGGACCTCGAAACTGCCAAGGTGCGCTTTGTTGGCCAGGCCGACAACAAGTGGATTAGCACGCTGTTGTCCTGGGTTGTTCCTGCAATGCTCTTCTTTGCCGTCTGGAGCTTCCTCATCAAACGGATGGGTGGTGCCGCCGGCGGCATGATGGAGATTGGGAAGAGCAAAGCCAAGGTCTACATGCAAAAGGAAACTGGCGTGACGTTTGCCGACGTCGCCGGTATCGACGAAGCCAAGGACGAGCTTGCTGAAATCGTCAATTTCCTGAAGGACTCGCAGCGCTATCGTCGCCTGGGTGGCAAGATTCCCAAGGGCGTGCTGCTACTCGGGGCGCCGGGCACCGGCAAGACACTCCTGGCAAAGGCGGTAGCCGGTGAGGCCGGCGTGCCGTTCTTCAGCATGAGTGGCTCGGACTTCGTCGAGATGTTTGTCGGAGTCGGGGCAGCACGGGTGCGCGACCTCTTCAACCAGGCGGAGACCAAAGCACCCTGCATTATCTTCATCGACGAACTCGACGCGCTGGGCAAAACTCGTGCGCTCGGTGCAGTTACCGGCAATGACGAACGCGAACAGACCCTAAACCAATTGCTGGTCGAGATGGATGGCTTTGATACCAACAAGGGCGTCATCATTATGGCCGCGACCAATCGGCCGGAAATTCTCGACCCTGCACTATTGCGCCCAGGACGGTTTGACCGTCATGTCGCGTTGGACCGCCCAGACCTGAAGGGTCGCGAGCAGATTCTCAAAGTCCACATCAGGAATGTCGTCCTGGCTCCCACTGTCGAACTGACAAAGCTGGCAGCCCGCACGCCTGGCTTCGCTGGGGCAGACCTCGCCAACCTCGTCAACGAGGCCGCTCTGCTGGCTGCGCGCAAGGGTAAAGATGCCGTGGAGATGGTCGATTTCGACGAGGCACTGGACCGCATCATTGGCGGCCTGGAGAAGAAGAATCGCGTCATGAATCCACAGGAGAAGGAAACCATCGCGTACCACGAGGCCGGTCACGCCATCGTCGCGGAACTGCGCCCCCGCTCTGACCGAGTTTCAAAGGTCTCCATCATTCCGCGTGGCGTGGCAGCACTCGGCTATACACAGCAGACGCCGACCGAGGACCGCTATTTACTGAAGCAGAGCGAACTACTTGACCGGCTCGATGTGCTGCTCGGCGGGCGAATGGCCGAGCAAATCGTCTTTGGCGATGTATCCACCGGCGCCCAGAATGACTTGCAGCGAGCGACGGACATGGCACGCCAGATGATTACGCAGTTCGGTATGAGCGACCAGCTTGGACTTGCGACTTACGAGGACATGCCAAGCCCCCTATTCAACGCACCAGGACTGGTGCCCCGGGGACGTAAGGAGTACAGCGAGAGCACGGCTCAGATTATTGATGCGGAGGTCCGGAAGATCCTGGGTGACGCGAGCCAGCGGGTGAAGCAGACTTTGCTGGCAAATCGGCACAAGCTGGACGCACTTGCGAAGCTACTGCTCGAACAGGAAGTCGTCGACCGACCTGCCCTGGACCTGCTGCTCTCCGAAAAAGTCACCCAGCTTACCCCCGGGAGGCCTCACCCAGCTCCACCCGATGCGTCCGAATCGCCAAAGGGGAACCAAGAGAATGAAGGCAAGTAGCAAGAGTTCTACATCCGAAGCAAGCGCCATTTCCCATGAGGACTACGAGGCCAGCCTGCACCTGCTGCAAATTGAACTGGTCAAGCTGCAGAAGCACTTCATCTGCTGCAACGACCGGATTCTGGGTGCATACCCTCGTCCTTAAGCCTCGCAAGGGCTTCAGGCGTGGTGGCCTTCACAGGGTCTGAGACGGCTGGCCTTAGGATGACCATCAGGGATGGTGCGTGCGACGAACGGCGGCGACAGTGGCCTCCCTGGCACCCCAAGTCGAAATGCTTGATTAACGCGAGAGGCCCGTGCGCTGCGCGCCAGTGGTAACCAAGCTCAACGGAGCGAGGCCAACTTACGCCTTTGAATAACCGACGTCTGCCGCCTGCGTGGCAATGACAGATGGCCCGCTGAGAACAGACTACTTGCTCATCATACCGCCGCCCATTCCCTGCCCCATCCCTTGGCCCATACTGCCGCCGCCCATCGCTTGAGAACCCGTCATTGCCTGCATCATTTCCTGCATGAAGGCCATGTGCTGGCCCATCATGTCCTGACACATTTGCATTTGGTCGGGCGATGCTCCGCCTTTGCCCTTGGGCGACGACATCCCGCCTGCGCCGGCCATTCCCATTCCCATCATGTCCTTGTGCATGACAGCCATGGCATCCTGCACGACCTTGTTGCGTTCGGCCATCAGTGCCTGGACCTCTTCCGGGGTTCCGGCCCGCGACAGCCGCTCACGGATTGCGCGCAAGTGTGCTGTCTTGGCGTCGAGGTCACCATCTCCCTTTTTCTGGGGTGTGACCGCCGGCGCCGGCTTTTTTACCTGCTCCTTAGGATGGTGCTTCTCGTGCTCGGCGTCGTTTGACGGCGATGCCGAGAAGGCGACGGGCGCCCATGCGAGGGCAGCGGCTGCGAGGAGGATGGGAAAGCGGCGAAGGTGGACCATGCGAAAGCTCCTCGTTTATAAGAAAGTAGTTGAACTATAGGACCCGTGGTTTCCGTTAAATTGACAAGCGTCAACTTTTGCATGGGGAAGGGTTGGGGGTTTCGTGCTTGGCAGGCGCGGCTGTTTCGCCGGCTTAGCCGGCGGGGGCTTTGTGGTTGGGATTGGGTTGTCGTGCTTGGCGGGCGCCGCTGTTTCGCCGGCGTAGCCGGCGACTTACTCTTTTGTCCGAGCGACAAA